>CBJLZK010000183.1:0-2324 GCA_966427515.1 uncultured bacterium
ATGGAGAGTGAATATGGCTGTAGGGACTGCGGGTGCCAGGGGAAGAATCGCTGCCGCTATTTCGGTGAGCTTGCCCCCAAGGTGGTCCACCCTTGGGGGCAAGCTCAGTTTGGCCGCCAGCGCAAGGGCAGGAAGCTTTCGAATGAGTAAACAAGGGTGAAGCCTTGATCCAGAGCGACGAAGCAAAATATTGCATCGACAAAGCTTATGATCTCCAAGCCTTGCGGCAAAGTTTGCAGGGCAAAGGGATTGAATCGCAATTTTGTTATCGAGCAAAGCCTTACCTTCGCTCCTTCGCAACGTTGACGTCAATATTGTTGCAACTCTTATACTCGATTGAAGGGCAAGCATCATATTTGCCTACCAGCAGGTCGCCGCACGAAGACGGTCTGCATCAATATGCTGCTTATCGTGGTATTTCAGCGGGCGCACGAAATGCAACATCTGTAACGATTATGTTAGTCCCAGTTGATTCTGATTTTATTGTAAGCATAGATGAATGGAAACTTCGCTACGTTTCTTGTGTGTACTTTCTTGATGCGAGGCATGTACGTAGCTTTAAGGCGCTTACGAGAATTCTCGATCAAAGTATATCCAATTCCGGAAACCTTGGTCATCCATCTGACTTTAGAGCTGGCCTTATCTTTTGGGATAAGACTCGGATTCTGAGCGAATATTATTTTCAAGATTGGGGCGGGGCGCATCAAGTTAGGGGTATATCAAAGATTGGCGGAATATCTGATGGTAGATTGCTCATTGGGAAAGCAGACCTTATTGATCAACTTCGAGAACTTAGCAAGACTCCAGATTTTATTTTAGAGAAGTTGAGTAGTCGAGGTTGTAAGTAATATTAGATTAGGCTCTGAGGAGGCATTCAACATGGCAATTCAGAATAATGAACTTCTTGAAAAGCTTGGAATTCGCATCTGTTTTGATGATGACGGAAATATCGCCAACAGCGGCAATCAATCTTATGGATCAAACAGTTATAACGACGGCCCCTCAACCGACGGTTCTTCTGAACTTTCTACAGCGCCGAGCCCTGTGTGGGCAGCGCGTACCGGAGGATGGCAATCCTACGGATCGAATAGCTATAGCGATGGGCCTGGTCCTGGTCCGGGAATGGATGCAGGTCCTCTATCTGCATTCGGCAAGGTGCTTAACGGTTTCATGTCGGGCGTCGCAAACGCGGTGGGGGCGATAATAGGGGGAGGCATAAGCGCAATCCAATCAATGGTGAAGGGTATAGAAGGCGCAGTCTCTGGAACTGATCACTCCAGCGAGGCGCTACCGCAAGACGATTCACTACTTAAAAGCCTTTTCACGCCTGAGCAGCTCAAGCAGATACATGAAGAGCTCGCTAAATTGCAAAATCGTTTGAGAGAAGTGACTGACCTGTCAACCACCGACAACCAATCATTCGTAAATTTTGTTCTTGGAAAAATTAATGTAACAAATGCTTCACCTGATGATCTAGCAAATCTAAAGCTGTCCATGAACTATCTCGCGAATAGCCTAACGGCCCGTGGGGTCATGCTTGCTGCAGCAGAGAAGGGTATTACAATCGATATCACTCATGCGCAGGATGATGGCTATCGCAACGGAGTCGTAAGTTGGGATCCCAACTTGGCGCTCGGAGTTGTCAACAATCATACTGACGAATATGCCAATAGCGTATTCTCGCCGAGTCTAGCGCTTGTCCACGAAATGTTCCATAGTCTCGACCCTCAACCCAGGGCACCCGATCAGCAATACGACAGTAATCGTGAAAAGTTTGCAATAGAAGGTGAGAGGCTAGTTGCAAACGAGCTTGGTGAGCCACAACGATTTAACCATGACGGAACGTTTGTTCAAACGATAGATCCAACCGAACACACGGACCCCACACTACATTGGTCTGTAATGAGTACCGATGGCACACAGCAGAGGCTAGGCGAATTCCAATCTTCCGATTATCCGCACCATTCGCTGGGTATTGCCCCGCGTAATGCGCCACCTGCACCGGCTTCCCCCGGCCATGGGCCTCAAAATCCTGTCATCCTCGACCTTGCCGGCAACGGGGTCAATATCACGCAACTGACATCCTCGAACATTTTTGAGGATATGAATGGGAATGGTCTACAGAACCGCACCGCCTGGGCTGGTGCTGGGAGCGCAGTGCTGTTCTATGACCCTAGTGGCACGGGTAAAATCACCGATCCGGATCAAATTATCTTCACCAAATGGGATCCGACCGCGACCTCCGACATGCAGGCGCTGCGGGACGTGTGTGACACGAATCATGACGGCAAGCTCGACGCGGGCGACGTGGATTTTTCCAAATT
>CBJLZK010000184.1:0-2278 GCA_966427515.1 uncultured bacterium
TGAATATCGGTGAAGTGGCTTGCAGCGAATCAGTAAATTGGTAAATCTCGTACCCCGCAACAGTGTTAGCTGTCGCCGGTCGAGTTACTGTCGTCCAGTTTATTTGGCCCGTATCGGCTGTCTGTTGCAAGCCGACTGATTGCAATTTCGCAGAAAACGCCGAACCCCATGCGCGGAACGTCGCATCCGAAGTATGCTGCCAAGTGGTGGAGTAAACAGCCGTTGTCATATGCGATTTCCGAGAAAGGCCACACTAAACCATTCGACGGCAGTGACCGATTTCACGACTACTTGGATAACGCTGCCTCGCGGTACATCGACACTAGTCCACCCTGAAAGCGCGTTTGCGGAATTATACGTAGACGAATTAACGCTCGGTGCATTACCTAGATTTCCGATAATGCTGGTAGGGTTACTGCCAAGTGGCCCGACGAGCAGGTCAAGCGCAATCGATCCCGAAGGAGAGCACTGTATTTCCCACCCCGTTAGCGTGTAATGCGCTGTCGCGATACCTGACACGCTATTCGCCACTTGCAGCACTGCGCCGCCCGGCGAACCATATGCTGCTTGGATTCCGCCTGCCACTGGCGTCGTAGACGTAATGATCGGATTGAGCGGGTCCGTATGATCGATAGCGATATTCGTGCCTGCTTGCGGCTTAGGTACGGACACTATCGGATGATTCGGGTCAGTTACATCGATGTGGATATCGCCCGTTCCCGCGACTAGAGCCTGCACTGCTTGACGTAGGGCAATTTGCGCAATTAGAGCGGCTGTAGTTTGTTGGCTTGCGCCGGGACCACCGCCATTCTGAATCTCGACCAGCTCGGTGCCGACCAATGAATTTGGTCCGGCCGGCAAATCTCCGATGAGCTTAACTGTGGTCATTATTTATACGCCCTGTAACTACCGTCCGACGTAACTCGGTAATAGCCTTCGGTAACGATGCGCAACTTGAAATAGTTCAGCGGTATAGGCGGCGGCAAATCAGGATTAAGAGGATCATAGCAGCCTGCATTAGCTGGAATGCTTTGGATGATCCACCCACCTGCATCGTCTCCGCCTACAATACATCCACCGATTCCTGCTAACTGCATTTCGTCGTACGACAGCACTCCATTCGTATCCAGCAATGGGTACTGTGCGTTTATACTGTATCCTATATACGCAACTGCATCATCTATTTCTGATTGTGTCAGCCCGTACGCTATGGATGTGCCTGTCGGCCATGTGCTTCGCTGCGTGCCTTCTAGCCCTCTAACAACTAGCGCTAGATTAGGCGCTTCGAGGGATTGTACTTTAACTACTTCTTGTCCATTTACGACAAGATAGCAATAATCCGTACCGAGTAGTCCGTTTAAATACGCCCAAGTAGTAGCATCCAGCGTCAAGGTATTCGCCTTGGGGTTAGCTGGTGCCGCTAGCGTTCCATTGGCGAGGTAAGCACGCTTCACAGCAAGTTGGCTCGCAGTTTGATCTGGACGCGATTAATGCCGTTCATCCCTACTTTCACTAACGTACCATTGATACTCGGTTGTAGTAAATACTCTACTCCGTAGCGATCCCTCTGCCGCCGATAGTACAGGCCATTGTTATTGGTGTAGAACAAGCAAATGTCGCTTTTACCGATTTCCCACACACGCTTTTCATCTAGCGTGCATGCTACAGAGTTCACCGTAGAAGGTAGCTGACTAGTCGTAGGACCGGAAATCTGCGTGTCGTACCACCAATAGCTCCATTGACCACTAGATAGGTACGCCACGAAAGGGCGCATATTTTGGTCGAAGCAACAACGTATAGAATCGATGGGTCGAGTAATAGCAGGCGTAAGAATTGCTTGTCGATTTACCGATGGTGCACTTGCGTAAACCGTAGTTCCATCGGTATCGAACGTCCACAACTGGTACTCTAACCCTCCCGAAGGATCGTTGAGTCCGACGCCGCCCATCTCGTAGTCTACGAATTGCGTAGGGTCGGCCTGATCTGTTCCGCGCCACGTATAGCGGAAAGCCACATCGGATAGCGCATTATCAGGTAGACCCATTACGGATACCTTCCCCACGATCCACGGAACGACATTTGCAGTTGTTGGCCGCTGGTTTTTGTAATTGGCGTACTGAGCTGACCAAACTGATATTGCAGTATACCTGCACTGAACGTAATCGACTTGATCGTACCTGTCGCGTAGTTAGTGGGGAGCGTAAGGATATAGTCGAAATACCACGTACCCGAATTGGCGATATCATTAATAAAATCCTGATATGTGCCGGGGTAGTTG
>CBJLZK010000185.1:0-2270 GCA_966427515.1 uncultured bacterium
AAAAGTACGGTAAGTCAATTGCCGAGTGGCAAAAAATAATTAACGAATGTGGCCTGGAAAAGCACATGCAAATTGTTAATTACCTCAAGGCAAACTACCAAATGGGACATGGTCATGCCAACGCCCTAGTTGGCTGGACACTCGCCGGGAATAAAGCTTAGAGTCTGGACAGGCAGGCTATGGATAGCATCCCCAGGCACCCTAGTGGCATACCCCAATCAATAGTAGACAAAGTCTACAAGCGCCGCGGCAGGCTGCACGCCTTCCCTACGCTTGACCCGGCCAAAACTGCATTGGTAGTCGTAGACCTAGACGCAGGCACCGTCACAAGGGTTGGCGACGAGATCCGCAGTTTTGTGGCTCAAATTAATGATGTAGCCCAGGCGCTTAGAAACAGTGGTGGCACCGTAGTCTGGGTAACCACGCCAATCCAGCAGGCAACTGCTAACTTCCGGGCAATTTACGGCCCAGAACTAACAGCAATGTACGAAGCTGAAGGCACCCGGAACGGCAAAGCCCGTGAAGTATGGCACGAATTAGATGTCAATCCGGCAGACATCCATGCCACCAAGGCTGGCAGCAGCGCGTTCTTCCCTGGCAAGAGCGACCTGCATGAACAGCTTCGGCAAAAAGGCATTGATACTATCCTAATCGCAGGCGCAGTTACTAATGTTTGCTGCGAAGCCTCTGCCCGGGATGCCGCCGAGCTAGAATACAAGGTGACGATGGTATCCGACCTCTTATGGGGCCATGGCAATGGGCTGCATGAGGCCACGCTAGCAACCTTCTTCCGCAATTATGGTGATGTCAGGCCCTATGCTGAAATCTTGTTGCTACTCGAGCCATAAGGCAGCACAAGCCTGTGTCATTACATTGGCACCGTCACACTAACACGGCGCACTGGTGCTATACTGCAACCATGAAACCTGATAGCACCGCAGTCGACCAATACCTCACCACCGTCCCTAAACCAAAGAAACAGGAATTAGAGCGGATCCGCGCCATCGTCCGCAAAGTAGCCCCTGAGGCTATAGAACTCATTAGCTACATGATGCCTGCGTTCAAATACAAGAATAAGCCGCTAGTGTATTACGCCGCGTTTAAGGAGCATCTAAGCCTGTTCCCTACTTCTGGCCCAACAGAGGGCGCTCAAGGAAGACTTACGGGGTTACAAGGTCTCGAAAGGCACCATACAATTCAACCTGGACCATCCACTGCCGGATAATCTGATCGAAAAAATCATACGTGAACGCATCAAAGAAATTGAAGCTTAAGCTTAGGCGCTAGCAATTTGCTATTATTGATGTAGCTATGCGCCACCAAAAACTCATACGTATTATCCTTGGCTCACTTGTGTTGCAGTTCGTTTTGGGGATGTTAGCTAACCTGTACGCTACTATCCCGGCCGACAAGCCTTACGAGGTCTTCCATCAGGTCGGATTTATTAATCTACATGCTCTTAACGGCACGCTTTTGCTAGTTTTGAGTACCGTTTTGACAGTAAAGGCCCGGCGATTGCCGTACTTCAGACCTGCCGCTGCAGGGTTATTCCACATTGTCCTGGCTTTTACCTTTGGGGAGCTGTTCGTGTTTACCCAAAACGATATCTTTTCGTTGTTAATGGCCTTGGCCTTTATGGGCGCCCTAATTATCTATGCCAGATTAGTGTTTTCGGCTGGTACTCATAAATGACCACGGCAGACCAAGACCGTTACATGCAACTAGCAATCCAAGCTGCCCTGGAGGCTAAACGCCATGGCGGCGTAGCTATTGGCTCGGTGTTGGTGGAGGACGCTACGGGACATGTGATTGCCACCGGTGGTAGTTTAGTGGGCCCAACGCATGATCCTACAGCGCATGCCGAAGTAAACTGTATCCGTCACGCTGCCCGGATACTGCACTCCAGCGATCTCTATGGCTACACTCTTTTCAGCACGCTCGAGCCCTGCCATATGTGCCTCAGCACAGCTGCCTGGGCCAAGGTTCCGCATGTTTACTTTGGTGCTTACCGCAAAGATGTAGATAAGTCCTTATTCGATATCAAAGGTAATTTTAGCGACGAGCAAGAAGCTAAGCGTATGAACCTGCGTGAGCACAAAGGCATGCTGGTACACGGAGGCGTCCTGGAGCAAGCCTGTGCTGATCTTTTGGATGGTTACCACGACTTTGCCAAGCATAGTCATAAAACAGTCGCAGCAGAATAGCATTTGATAGCAAAAAGACCTCCAGCCGTGGAGGTCTTTTTGCTACATGTTTTTGTACAGGCGCCT
>CBJLZK010000186.1:0-2245 GCA_966427515.1 uncultured bacterium
CATAACCGAAGCCATGAAAGGGCGCTTAAAGGGGTTAGTATGTTTTAGAGCGCAGGTTAGCTCGGTAAAGAGCAGGCGCACATTAGAAAAGTGGAGGGTAACAACTTATTCAAGATGGCACGCTCTAAAACAATCTAACAATTTGTTAGAAATGGGGGATATATAAGGTGCGTAAATCGTCTGCTGACGTTTACAGGTTGCAATTCTAGCAAATATATTGCTTTGTGTCAATACTTTTCCAGTATTTTGTATGTTTAGCAACTATCTTGTGTAAAAATACTTATGCTTACTACCTCTGTTATTCCGGACAAGCTTCGGCAAATACCTGATCCGCCGCTTCAATTGTACACTTTAGGCCAAAACCTTGAGTTTTTACTGAAAAGACCATGCCTAACCGTCGTTGGCAGCCGCAAAGTTTCTGCTTACGGACAGGCTGTTACTATGCAACTCGTTGGCGACGTGGCAAGGGCAGGGGCAATCATTATTAGCGGCCTAGCGATAGGCGTCGACAGCATTGCCCACAAAGCCGCCATGGATGTAGGCGGATTAACCATTGCTGTTATGCCCTGCGGCTTAGACAGGATTTATCCTGCTAGCCACACCAATCTGGCCAAGCGTATTTTGGCGCAGGGCGGGGCACTGGTGAGCGAGTACCCACCGGGTTCGGTCGCCTACAAATATAACTTCGTGGCACGCAACCGCCTGGCTTCTGGCCTGGGCGATGCCGTCCTGATCACCGAGGCTGGCGCCAAAAGCGGCACGCTGCATACCGCAGCCTTCGCCCTGGAACAGGGCAAGGACGTCCTGGTGGTACCAGGGAATATCACCAGTCCGACATCTGTTGGCACCAACCAGCTGCTCAAAACTGGTGCTACACCTGTAACGAGCAGTGCTGACATCCTACAAGCACTGAGCGTAGATAGTCTGCAGCAGAGCAGGGTACCTCAGGGGTCTACCCCTGACGAGCAATGCATCCTAGACCTTATATGCCAGGGTACTGCGGATGGTGATAGCTTACTGGCTCTAAGTCATCTAGAAATAACCAAATTTAACCAAGCCCTAACCATGCTCGAGATAACAGGGAAGGTGCAAGGACTGGGCAATAACCACTGGGGCTTATCCTAAATTAAGGCAACAAAAAGAGCGACTCACGGCTGATATCGCTCTTTTATCCTTGTGCTTTGTTAACTGCTAGAAGTGGTTAACAGCCAGGCCGCCTGCGGTTGCCAATAATGGCAGCTTGTAGGCTACTGGCAACTCTGCACCTTGGCGGGCCATGCTGTCACGCAACTCTTCAAACACGCGGCCAGTTTCGCCCTTTGGCTCTACTGGTACAGCGTAAACTGGCATTTCAAAACCAGTGGCTTGTGCATTAACTGCAAGCGCGCTGAAAACTTCTAAGGCTGATTCGCCCATTTTGGTTATTTCTCCTTTGCAGTCAGCCCAAAAAGAAAAACCACTTCCCGAGGTGAGTCAGGTAGCGGCCTTTTTGCGGGCGTCTTGCCTATTATTTAGTACATTTATTTATGTGTGACCAAAGTCACAGATACATATGTTTTACTCCTAACAACGTTAGGCGTCAAGCATCATTTTTAACAACGGTTTCAAAAAATAAGTTGCAAAACAAACGTGGACTTGCGTATTATAGGCGCTTGCATGTTAAGCTAGACATACGACAAAAGCATGAGCACAAAAAACTTAGTTATCGTTGAGAGCCCCGCAAAGGCCAAGACAATCGAAAAATACCTAGGCAAAGACTACACGGTAAAGAGTAGTTTCGGCCATATTCGTGATTTGCCAAAGAAGGGCTTGAACATCGATGTCGATAACGGTTTTGCTCCCTCGTATGAAGTTAACCCCGACAAAAAGAAAGTCGTTGCCGAGTTACGCAAGGCCGCCAAAGAAGCTGACGACGTTTGGCTCGCATCCGATGAAGACCGCGAAGGGGAAGCTATCGCCTGGCATCTAGCCCAGGCCCTTAAATTAGACCCGACCAAGACTAAGCGCATTGTATTCCACGAAATTACCAAGTCGGCTATCGAGAACGCCATCAAGACGCCGCGCACCGTTGACCTCAAATTAGTAGACGCCCAACAGGCCCGTCGCGTGCTTGACCGTTTGGTTGGCTACGAACTCAGCCCCGTACTCGGGAAGAAAGTCCGTACCGGCCTTAGCGCAGGACGCGTCCAATCCGTGGCAGTCCGCCTGATTGTCGAGCGCGAACGCGAGATCCGCGACTTTAAAC
>CBJLZK010000187.1:0-2227 GCA_966427515.1 uncultured bacterium
AACAAATATTATAGATACATCTCTAACAAGAAGAATCAATCCACCTAAATTAATATCTGAAATCTTTTGATCTCTGACCCCCATCTCCCCACTCCTTGTAATTGGTCGTTCGCTCGAACCCGCCTTTAAGATCTTTCAGCTTAGGGGACAAAACTGCTATCCAGCCCCAACCACCTTGAAAAGCGGTGTCAGTTCAGATTCTGATGACATTTTTTATCATCTTGAAGACTGCGGAGATTCTGATCGAAACAGTGACTGAGCACTGCTGGTATCGCTAACATCATTAGCTATATCGCCCTCACCAGCACCTCCAACCATCGTGACGCGTAACGCACCATTTCCACTCAAGGCATCCGCTAACTTGTGTTGCAGACTGACTTGCATCTCCATAGCATCCTGGCTTGTCGGAAACGCCGTCACTTCCATTTTTATCGATCGATCACCCGCGAGCACTTCGCCAAGCAACTGCCGTTGCGTCTGAAGGTGAGCCTCTTGTTCTCCGTGCGCTACAGGCGAGTAAGCTCCTTTTTTGAGCTGGACGCGATCAAATGAATAGCCCACGTCCTTTGCCATAGCACTCAATAAGTTGGTAAATAGCTCATCACTACGCACGCCCCATACCATCTCATCGGTTCTGGTGCTCAAGTGATCGAGATATTCATGCCATGCGTCAGTGACCGCGACTTCCGTCTTTGTCGCACGACTCTTCCCGAAGTCACGCCTGCCATAGAACGCAAGATCGATCATGTTCAAGGCTTGCACATGATCTGGTGAGAGGCGACTAGCGCGTGTGGCCATGAGCTGATTGAATACCCAAGATTTGCGCCTATTCCGTTCTTGTACGCGCTCTATCCACTTTTGCGCTTGAACAGCTAAGACAGGCCCCAACACCGTAGCCAACACAGTAGCGGATGGCCAAAGCCAATCACTCATACACCCCCCTTAGATCTCTCTGTTTTTGTTCCTTACTATACGAGTAGTTTGTCACCGTAGCTTCGGCACCAAAGCATTTAAATCACGCGCTATCGTCGCCGGATTTAGTTCCGTTTTTTTGCAACCCATAGTAGATGCCGAAACGGGGCAGGCTTACTTCTACCGCCATAAGTGAACCTTCCCCCGTTTTGCCGACGCTGTCACCTTTATACCGACATCTCGTGCGTAGCCGCAGTACTGGAGCACCCTCGAGATCTGCTGGGTGGAAATTCGATCTCTAGTCTTGGCGCTTGCAATTGCAGCCTTGAGAACCTTTTCAGGCAGTAATGCGCCTTCTCTTGCGAGGAGACGCTGTGCCTGCGTCCCTATTTTTTAAAAGTTTGAATAGGATGTATTTGAAATAGCAATGGTCGGAATGCCAGATCGACAAGAATCTCGGCAATGATGGTAAGCAGACGACTTTTACCCGCCCCATTCTTTCCAACAAAGACGGTGATACCACCCGATCTGGCAAGCCATGATCGACTAATGGCATCTCCAAAATTTATGCTTTTTAGCCTTGTCTCTTGAGCCATGCATCACCTCAAAAATGACTTAAGGATCCGTCTTTAGTGGTTTCGAGACAATCCAGAAGGAAGCAAAAAACGGCACCAGATTCACTTCCGACGCCATAAATGAATCCGCCCCGTTAAGCCCCCGACCTCCTTACTTTCCAGATCGTCTCGAACGAGACTCCCAGCGCAAATTATTCATGATAATCGTATAAACGTTAAATATATAGCTCTTAAGCATCCAGAGCGTCAAAAAAGCACCGCCACCAGTAAAGACATAGGCCGCGATGAGCACTGTGCGCGTCAGAATCGGATTTCCGTAATTATTAATTATCAGTGAGGCAAAGCCTCCCGGTGCGCCAACTGTGATAACCGACCAGCAATACAGAATATATAAGAAATAATATACGATACCTCCAATAAACGACACTAAATTGTACTTCAGCACAGTCATGCCACAATCGTGAGACATCCTCTGCATCGCCAGCAACATATCAGGCTTGGCTAGAGTCGCAAATATAGTAAAAGCCGCTATTAAGAAACCCAGAATATTGACGGCAGCAGCCAACCAGAAAGCCGCCCAAGAGCGAGTCGTCGCCACGAGATACGTGTCAGATACATCAAAAAGTGTTGAATGCAATAGCAACACTAAAAACGCCAGGCCAATGCAGACATTAGAGGATCGTTTTTGGGGAATTTTCCGGAGCAGCTTGTACAGATCGTACAAGCTTTTCTCGTTGGTC
>CBJLZK010000188.1:0-2212 GCA_966427515.1 uncultured bacterium
ATGGGATATTGCCAAATTTTTATCTAAAAGTCATGGCAGCGCTACAAAGAACTAAGGGCACCATCTACCCTGAAAGCATCCCAGGAAATGGCGTCTCCGCGGATCATTTATTTATCGTCTTAACCAAGAGCTAAGTACCGATGTCATTGGCTGATTTCGAGCGCATTATTCGCCGGACGATGAACCGCATTGGTGTGGATCTCCATCGCTATCGTCCCCAACAGTCTGGCATAGGCAGGCTTGCGCGCATGCTATCGGCCCATAACGTCGATACTGTTCTAGACGTAGGGGCAAACATCGGCCAATTTGCCGTCGGCCTAAGGCATGCTGGTTATAAAGGGCAAATCGTCTCTTTTGAACCTCTCTCAGCCGTGCATGCTCAACTGATGCGCAACAGCAAACGGGACAAAAATTGGAAGATTGGCCCCCAGGTCGCGCTTGGCGATAGCGAGGGTGAGCTTACCATCCACGTTTCTAAGAACTTGGTGAGCAGTTCCGCTCTGAAAATGCTAGGCGCCCATATCTCGGCGGCACCTGATTCGGTATATGTAGGGAGTGAGCAGGTGCGTGTTTGCCCGCTTGATTCGATAGCAGCGACCTACTTATCGGCAAGCACGTCGGCTTTCCTGAAAATTGATACACAGGGCTACGAACAATATGTCCTTGATGGGGCGAAAGAGTCGTTAAAAAAAATCAAGGGAATTCAACTCGAACTGTCATGAGTGCCCCTTTACGACGGGCAGCTTCTATTTGATGCGCCTATTTCACGCTTGGCTGCATCCGGTTTTTCCGTTTGGTCAATAGAGCCCGGATTCTGTAATGCTGATGATGGACGCATGCTTCAGGTAGATGCCACTTTCTTTCGTAGTTAACCATCATGTCTACCAACCATAAATTGGACGCACGCGGCGGCAAGATAGAATCAAGGCCTAGACTTTCCATTGTTGTTGCCACATGGAATGCCGCGCGGACTTTTGAGCGCTGCGTGCGCTCTATTCTCGAGCAGCGCTTCAAGGGTTGGGAATTGCTCATTTCTGACGGTGGATCGACTGATGGCACCATTGAACTGATACGTCAATACGAGTCCCATATCGCCTGGTGGCGAAGCGGCGCCGACAAAGGTATTTACGACGCGTGGAACCAGGCCCTGGCCCACGCAACCGGCGAGTACATCTGCTTTCTGGGGGCCGACGACGCGTGGACTGACAGTGAGTCGGTTGAGCGATTATTTCTGGAGATAGGCGCCACGAAGTATGATCTGGTGACTTCTCGAGGTCTTTTCTTCTCGTCGACAACCGGAAAAAATAGCGTGTTTGGTGCCGCATGGAACTATCGACGCTTAGGTCGCCGCATGGTGGTCTGCCATCCAGGAATGTTGCATAGACGAGAGTTGTTTAATATCTATGGTGCATTCAATACGCACTATCGTATAGCTGGCGACCTAGAGTTCCTGATGCGCTTACCGGCAGAGCTGATGACGCTCGATGTTGCACATGTAACCGTAAGGGTTGAGGCTGATGGGATCAGTCGTAAGAATTTCTATGCTCGCCTGCGTGAGCAGAGAAACATTCTGGCACACTCCAGCCGCTACGGAGTTTTTTGCGCCTATATTGTCTGGCTGGACCGTCTTTGGCGCTATCCCGTTGCCCGTATTTTGAATATTTCCTATTAATGCGCCTCCTTATTGTTTCTAAACGTAGACCGCAACAGCGCGACTTAATCGAACGGCCTTACGGCCGTTTCTATCATCTACCCGTGGAACTCGCCGCCTTAGGCCATGAAGTTCGCGTACTTCTATGCAGCCACCACAAATTACCCTCATCGCATACTCGCTTAGGTGAGGTCGACTGGTTTTGCAGCGACTTGCGGACGATGGGGCCGTGGCGGCTTTATCGCACCTTGATCGATCATGCCCGTTCTTTCCGTCCGGACTGGGTCATCGGCATGTCCGATGCGCAATATGGCTGGCTGGCTCGGCGCATATCGGCTCAGGCCGGCGCAAAACTGGCTATAGATGCTTATGATAACTTCGAGTCGTACATGCCATGGAACTCGCTGCTGCATCTATTGTGGAGGCGCTCCATTCGAGCAGCTGATCTGGTAACTACTGCCGGCCCACAATTGGCGTTACTTTTGCAGTCGCATCGCAAGAACGGGCACAAGGCCGAAATAATACCAATGGCAGCAGATCCCGGTTTCGTCCCTCTAAACA
>CBJLZK010000189.1:0-2202 GCA_966427515.1 uncultured bacterium
GATCCCGAGGCCATGGCTAACATTAAGAAGCGCTTTGCTGGTAACAATAAGCTTGTTTTGGCCAAAGATAAGTTGGCGGCGCTTGATGGGGCTGACGCCCTGCTAATCGCCACCGAATGGCGTCTATTCGCGCAAACGCCCCTCCAAGATGTTAAGGCCAAGCTAAAGTCGCCAGTCGTGTTCGATGGCCGTAACATCTTTTCGGTGGACATCATGCAGCAATTAGGTTTCTACTACGAAAGTGTGGGCCGTACAGTTGTTAAACCGTAAGCGGACATCTGGTACTATAGAGTGTATGGGAAATAGTGAACGTGGATTTACGCTCATCGAACTCGTTGTAGCTACCGTAATTATACTTGGGCTGTTGTTGACTGCCCTGTTTACACTCCGGACAAATACCTACACACCTATTAACCAAGACTCACAGCGGCGCACCAATGTCGCCAGGATTGTCCAGGCACTCAACCGTTATGTCGCAGATAATGGCCACTTCCCCGAAGCGGTGCCCAGCAAGCTAACTGCAATTGGCTCGGGTAGCGGCCATTACGACCTTTGTAAGTATTTGGTCCCTAAATATATACCAGACCTGCCAATGGACCCTGCTTATGGTGTTAGGATGGCAAGGAACGGCTCGCCGTCATTCGACAATTGCCGTACTCCAGGCCTGACATATGGCAGTGGTTTTGGTATCCAGCGGCTGCCTACGGGCGTGGTAGCGGTAGTATCACCACTTACGAACAACCAGGAAATTTCTATTCCTGTCCCTGATAGCGAGAGCATACAGTAAAAAAGTTTACTGCGTATATATCCTCCACTGCCTATGATCGAACGTGGAGGATTTTTTTGTATGACTAAATACGGCCCTAAGGCACAACAAAAAGTTGGCAAAGCAATGCACGAACTAAAGACAGGCAAACTCAAATCTGGCAGCTCGGGCAAGAAAGTTACTAGCCGCAAGCAAGCAGTGGCAATAGGCTTGTCGGAAGCCCGGCGCGAAGGCGCCAAAGTGCCTAAAAAGAAGTAGACTCGAAGATATCTTCAAGCTT
The DNA here is from genome assembly GCA_966427515.1 of uncultured bacterium. GTDB lineage: Bacteria > Patescibacteriota > Saccharimonadia > Saccharimonadales > UBA4665 > JARIHD01. The sequence goes on from CBJLZK010000189.1 coordinate 1,047, forward strand.
ATCTAGGTGAATCGTAAACTGGTACTTGTCGTAATACACAAAGCCAGCTTCTTTGAGCTTCTTGAGCTCCTGCGAAACTGTCTCGCGGGTCAAGCCGATCAGGCTCGCGATATCCTGGTGGGTGATCGGCAGGCTGACTTGCTTGACGGTTTGCTGGGCTAGGTCACTAAACCGGCGTGATAAGAAAAAGAGGCTGTAGAGAATCTTCTCTTCGGCCCTAGCTTTTTCGACTGCGTTCAAATGCCTAAAGGTACTGGCTAGGCGCATTGCCAGCTCTTGGGATATTTCGCCCAAGGCCGCAGGGTTGCCACTTAGGAACTCTCGGAGCTCTGAACGGCGGATTTGGTAGGCTTCGACATCACCAAGGGCGCTAAAAAAATAAGGCACCGTTGGTTCTGCTTCAAAAAGCCAAGCCAAAGGAACAAAGTCCCCTGCGGATCCGAGCCAAAGCAGTTGCTCGGTTCCCTGGGAGTCGATGTCGTAGCCTTTTACAAAGCCAGATTTAATGTAGTGGATAATGTCAGGCTTGTCATCCTGGAAGATCAGGGTTTCATTCCGTTTGAAGGTCTTCAGGGAGTGTTGACGCACGAATTCTGACAGGTTGGTAGGCATCACTTCTATTATACGGGGTAGTGTCAAAAAATAACAATGTTAGATTCGATGTAAATTTTGCACTCTTGTTTACGATTTTGCAACTAGGTTACAATAACACTCATATGGGTTTTACCGATTCTGGTCCGGCTATGGCTGAAATACCCGCCTTTGATGCGTCGCTTGCCTACTCTATTAGCCGGCCCTGGGGGCTCCTGGCTGTCACCGAGGAGGCGCACGCTGCGTACGGCCTGGAACCACAGGTTGCTATTACTGGACTCGAGCCAGACCATACCTTTGCCGGGCTAACTGCCGTGGCCGATAGGCGCGTTACCGGTTCGCCATTGCCTGGCATACATGTGCTGGTGGCGTCAGCTGCTGAGCTGGGGCAAGAAGTATTGCTGGGGCGTACCAAGGCCCACTCAATCCAGCGGCCAAGGTCGCTGCAGGTTACCGTGGCCGCTGGTAGCGACCTTGCGATAGCCGAAGAAGATGTTGGTTTCGACTTCTCTATCTTGTCTGAGCTTAGTGGCGAAGATGACCCGCGTGTGGATGTCCGAGGTGA
>CBJLZK010000190.1:0-2202 GCA_966427515.1 uncultured bacterium
CACTTGTTGACCTTTCGCCGATGCAAAGGGAACGATTGCGCACGTCAAGGGAGGTCAAAGTGGCCTCCCTTTCGGTTGTGCGTCATTTTATGAGACAGTACGTGCTTAACCAGCCAATGGACCATATCAAGCCGCGGACTATCAACAAGTTTCTAAAAATTGACCCTACCGAGAGTGTAGACGCAGCCAAGCAGCACCGTTATTTAACCCATCTATTACTCTCGTTGGTCATTGATCGGGTCGAGGATGTTATCGAGGAGCCATATGCTTTTGGCTATGATGAAGCGCTGCTTGCACCTGACGCGCCTGAACGTCCTGACTTGTTTGTCCAGTATACCTTGGCACCGAATCGAAAAAATACCCAAGAAATAGCAAAGGAGCTTACTAGGAAGCTCCTTTTGCAGAGGGACGGACCGAGTGCCACGCCATTGGGTGGCTTGGCACTAGCTCATTAATAACGGTAGTGTTCGGGCTTGAATGGACCGGCTTCGGCAATGCCAAGATATTCAGCCTGTTCCTTCGAGAGCTTGCTGAGTTTGCCGCCCAGCGCTTCAACGTGCAGCCTGGCGACCTTCTCGTCTAGTTCCTTGGGCAAGAAGTACACGCCAACTTCGTATTTGTTGTTCCAGAGTTCGATTTGGGCCAAGACTTGGTTGCTGAATGAGTTGCTCATAACGAACGATGGGTGACCTGTGGCGCAGCCGAGGTTTACTAAGCGGCCTTCGGCCAGCAAGATGATGCGGTGGCCGTCAGGGAAGGTGTATAGGTCGACCTGTGGTTTAACTTCTTCTTTCTTTATGCCAGGGAAGTTATTGAGGGCATCCACCTGGATCTCGACATCAAAGTGACCGATGTTGCAGACGATGGCAGTGTCATTCATGTTCTTCATGTGGTCGATGGTAATGATGTCGCGGCAGCCGGTGGTGGTAACAAAAATGTCGCCTTCTTTGACAGCGTCTTCCATGGTCACTACTTCGTAGCCTTCCATCATGGCTTGTAGGGCACAGATAGGATCAATTTCGGTTACTAGTACGCGGCAGCCATAGGTGTCGAGTGACTGGGCGCAGCCCTTACCAACGTCACCGTAGCCAGCCACCACGGCAACTTTGCCTGCTAGCATGACATCAGTAGCGCGCTTGATGCCGTCGACAAGTGATTCACGACAGCCATACTTGTTGTCGAACTTGCTCTTGGTAACAGAGTCATTAACGTTAATGGCAGGCAACTTAAGCTTGCCCGCTTCGAGCATCTGGTAGAGGTGGTGCACGCCAGTGGTAGTTTCTTCGGAAACACCTTTAATTTCGGCGAGCATGTCGGGGTGCTTGTCGTGGACCCAGGCAGTCAGATCGCCCCCGTCGTCGAGCAGCATATTAGGGCCTTTGCCGTCAGCGAACTTCAGGGTTTGCTCGACGCAGTCCCAGTATTCGTCCTCTGTTTCGCCCTTCCAGGCAAACACAGGGATGCCGGCTGCGGCGATGGCAGCAGCTGCTTGGTCTTGAGTGCTAAAGATGTTACATGAAGCCCAGCGGACTTCAGCGCCAAGGGCGATAAGGGTTTCGATGAGCACGGCAGTCTGGATGGTCATATGCAGGGAACCGGCAATCCTGGCCCCTTTGAGCGGCTGCTTGTCTTTGTATTCAGCGCGTAAGGCCATTAGGCCGGGCATCTCTTTTTCGGCTAGGGTGATTTCCTTGCGGCCCCAGTCTGCTAACTTTATATCTTTGACTTTGTAATCTTCTGCCATTGCTTACTCCTTAGGTAGTGACTCGTTAAAACTTTGCTCAAAGCGCTTGGCAACGTCGGCCATAGTAAAAATATGCGCCTGGGTTCCCATGCTTTCGATGGCGTACGTACCACAGACGGCGCCTAGTTGGGCGCAGCTATGGAGTGGCCAATCGCGGGCGAATCCATACAAAAAACCTGACCTGAATGCATCACCGGCGCCGGTGGGGTCGAGGACCTGTTCGGGTTTGGCCACGCCGACCTTGATCGGTCTGCCAACCTTTTTGCCCTCGATAATCGAGCCGTCTTTGCCTAGTGTAGTGACAACTACTGGTACCTGCCGCTTGATCTCTTCGGTGGACAAGCCAGTCTTGGTGCTCAGGACACTCATTTCGTAATCTTTCAGGATGAGTACCTCGGCTGCTTCGACGCCTTCGCGCATTTCTTCGCCGGGGAGGTTGCTGACTTGCTGGCCGATGT
>CBJLZK010000191.1:0-2198 GCA_966427515.1 uncultured bacterium
GAACTCAACGGTTCCAGCTGGCCTTACGCCAGCCGAGACTGTAACAAAAATCCATGAGCAGGGCGGTTTGGTATATGTGCCTCATCCGTTCGAAACTGTTCGCAAAGGGCTATCGTCTGAAGTTTTGGACGACATTGCCGCAGATGTTGACGTTATCGAAGCCTATAACGGCCGGGCCGTTTTTCAGAATCGAAGCGCCGATGCCATTGTCTGGGCCACAACCTATACGACGCCTATGGCTGCAAGCAGCGATAGCCATGGTCATGTTGGCTGGGGCAAGACGTATACATTGCTGCCAGAAATGCCCACACGCGATACGTTGCCGGCCTTGCTAGCCCAAGCTGAATACCATCACCGCTGGCCAGGCATTAGGGGTTTGTTGTATCCTAAGGTTAACCGTTTACGTAAAAAGTGGAGCCGCTAGTGTTCGAAAGTATCTTGTTTGCCTTATGGTTTTTTGCCCCAGCAGGCGTCGCGAACGTGATGCCCATTTTTGTGGCCAAGATTCCTGCGCTCAGCAGATACACGGCACCGATGGATTTTGGCGCAACCTGGCGTGGCAAGCGCGTATTTGGCGCTCACAAGACCTGGCGAGGACTAATCTCTGGCATTATTGCTGGAACCTTGGCTCTATGGCTCCAGCAATATTTGGTAGTGCATTTTTCGTGGTTTACAAAGTTCGACCAGCAGGTTGACTATGGATCATTGCCAACCCTGATCGTTGGCCCGCTATTTGCTATTGGCGCTTTGGGCGGTGACGCTATCGAAAGCTTCTTTAAGCGCCAGTTAGACATCGCGCCAGGCAAGGGCTGGTTCCCATTTGATCAGATCGATTACATTATTGGCGGCGCTATCGCAACGATGCCATTTGTTTCTCTAGGCTTATTACAGTATGGCTGGCTGCTCATAACTTGGCTGATCGTCCATGTTATTTCTACGGTCATTGGTTACTTTGTCGGGCTCAAAGACAGCCCTATCTAGCAGTAACTATTTGGTCGACGCGTGCAGTAAGGCTTTGGCGAGGTTCTTGCGATTGGCACGATAGTGCGCCTGAACTATAGCTGCCATATCCTGGCTGTCGCCACGTAATAGACGCGCAATGTCGTCGGACAAAAAGAATGTGTCGTCCTCGTTAAAGGTTTCCAGGAAGTGCTGGGTAAAGGCGCCCGGGCTAAGCGCCTGGACGCGGTAGGCAAGCAGCATTACTGCATCGTATTCCTTGCGCGCCGCTAAGCTAATCCTTAGTGGCCGAGCGAGCTCCAAAGACCGCTGGAACTCGTTCGCAATGCGCAAAAACTGGTGGGAGATGCCTAGCAAAATATCGAGGGCGTTGTCCATAGTTTCGATGTCATGTGCTTCGGGCTTGGCCAGCTGCACTGTGTTGACGTTGTGGCTAGTCAAAAATTGCTGTACCTGCCGCCACTCGCTGAGTACTTGCTGTTCGAGTACTACTTTTGACTGCAGGCCATACTGGGCCCAGGCAGTGCTATGGTCGTAGTCTACCAATAGTGCCTCTGACGGTAACTGGCTGAGGATATCCCGAATACCTTCGCCGGGCCAGGGGATCATAAAGTAAGTGCTGTAACAGTGCGGAGGCATAAGTTCGCAGTTGCCAGGTTCCAAAAAATACACGTCGGCTTCGGGGTCTTCCGCTGCTGGCTTAAACGTAAATTTAACGTGTTGCATGCGAGTAATAGTATGGGTAAACTTTAGAATCTTTTCGGCATTTAATGTGCTGGCACGTTGTTTCTGGATGGTCCTGGTTAACTTGAGCCATTGTTTACGCGAGGCGGCCAGTAAGGCTACCGGCTGGTCACAGATGACAACAGCTTTACCTAAATATTGGCGCGCATGTAAGTGGCGCATAATGTCGGCGGCGATGCTGTCGGTACCACGAGCAGACTGTTTCCGAATTTCGAAGAAGCATTTAGCCATTTTGCGAATCCTTTCACTCCATTTTTAGACGGCCGCATCATAGCACAGGTTCCCTCTATGTAAAATCTCATTTATACTTATAAGTACTGCTATGAGCGTTGGAGAAAATTTTCCCGGTAGTGACCCATTCAACGACGACCCTGTGCTGCGGGCGCTTAATGCCGAACTGGATCTATTCGGCCAAACCGTAAGCAATGGTGATGTAGCTTATGACCGGCTCCTGGGGGCTGAGCCATTAATAACTTTTGCTGACGTCGCACCTG
>CBJLZK010000192.1:0-2192 GCA_966427515.1 uncultured bacterium
CCTTGGGGTGGTTACAACTTCGAAGACGCCATCATCATTAGCCGCAAGCTAGTCGAAGATGACACGTTGACCTCAATCCACATCGTTGACTTCATGATCGAAGTCCGCGAAACCAAGCTTGGACCAGAAATCGTCACCCGCGACATCCCTAACGTTTCTGAGGACGCTTTGCGTCACTTGGACGACGACGGCATTGTCCGCATCGGTGCCGAAGTCCACCCTGGCGACATTCTTGTTGGTAAGATTACCCCTAAGGGTGAGCAGGAATTAAGCTCGGAAGAGCGTCTGCTTCGCGCTATCTTTGGTGAAAAGGCCAAGGAAGTCCGTGACACCTCTCAGCGTATGAGCAACGGCAAGCACGGTAAGGTTGTTGGTGTTAAGGTATTCAGCCGCGAAAACGGCCACGAACTAAAAGCTGGCGTCTTGATGCAAATCCAGGTCTTTGTGGCCCAGATGCGCAAGATCTCTGTCGGTGACAAGTTGGGTGGTCGCCACGGTAACAAGGGTGTTATCGCCCGTATCCTACCTATCGAAGACATGCCATTCATGGAAGACGGTACTCCAGTGGACATCATTTTGAACCCACTTGGTGTGCCTTCCCGTATGAACATCGGCCAGCTATTCGAAACCCACTTGGGTATGGCTGCCCGTGCTCTTGGTATGAAGGTTGCCAGCCCATCATTCAATGGTGTGCCTGCCGAAAAGATCCAAGAACTCCTTAAGGAAGCCGACCTGCCCGAAGACGGTAAGCAACAGCTGTACGATGGCCGCACTGGTGAACCATTCAAGGAACGCACCACAACCGGTAGCATGTACATGATTAAGCTAAACCACATGGTTGCCGACAAGATCCACGCCCGCTCGACTGGTCCATACACTATGGTTACCCAGCAGCCATTGGGTGGTAAGGCACAAAACGGTGGTCAGCGCTTTGGTGAAATGGAGGTTTGGGCCCTCGAAGCTTATGGTGCAGCATCTACCTTGCAGGAAATGCTTACCATTAAGTCCGACGACGTATACGGCCGTTCCAAGGCTTATGAGTCAATCATTAAGAAGACCGAAATTGTTGGTCCAAAGGTCCCAGAATCCTTCAACGTGCTTGTTAAGGAACTGCAGGGTCTTGGCCTGAAGGTTGACCTTGTTGACTCTGGCAAGGTTGTTGACGCCGAGAAAGTCTTGGCTACCAACATCCGCGACGAAGCTGTACACCAAGCCGAAGTTGACGTCCCAGCCCCAGCAATCTCTGACGTAGATGTCACTGATGACGCTAGCGTTGATGACTTTATGGTCATGGACGACCCAACTGACGAAGCCGAAGAAGCCGGCGCGTTCGTAGATCCAACTGATCCAATGACCGCCACTAACCTTGGCGACGACACAGATACAGATGAAGAAAATGAAGAGGAGGTAGCGTAATATGCGTCGATACAACTCTGGCACCAATATTGCCGATTTTGACGCGGTACGCTTGGCAGTAGCAAGTGCTGCAGACATCCTGGACTGGAGTTACGGTGAAGTAACCAAGCCAGAAACCATCAACTACCGCACCCAAAAGCCGGAACGCGATGGTTTGTTCTGTGAGCGCATCTTCGGACCGGTTAAGGACATTAACCCGCACGATGCCAAGTACAAGGGCGTTCGCTCCCGCGAAGCTGCCGTTGATAAAAACGGTGAGCTCGTTACCAAGAGCATTGTCCGCCGCGAGCGCATGGGTCACATCAGCCTGGCTGTACCTGTGGCTCACATCTGGTTCCTCCGCGGTACCCCATCAGCCATCGGTTTGCTGCTTGGCGTAACCGTCAAGAACCTGGAGCGCGTAGCTTACTTTGCAAGCTACATTATCAAGAAGGTCGACATCGAAAAGCGCGACCAGCTCCGTAAGGACAAAGAAGCCGAGTTTGCGGCTGCCAAAGAGGCAATTAAGCTCCGCTACGAGAAAGAAGCTGAAGCTCCTGAGGCTAACCTCAAAGCTTTGGCCGAAGCCCAGACCAAGGAACTCGAGCAAGTCGACAAGGACTACGAAGTTTTCAAGAACCAAATCGATGGTCTCGAAAAGCTTCGCCTTATCTCCGAAGCCGAGTACCGGTCTTTGCCCGACAACCTGGCTGACCTTATCGAGGTTGGCATGGGTGGTGCAGCCCTCAAGGAATTGCTTGATGAAATCGACCTTGGTGAATTGATCGCTGACTTGT
>CBJLZK010000193.1:0-2169 GCA_966427515.1 uncultured bacterium
CAACCGCGGCTGCCGAGACCCGTGCACGCATAGAACGGGCGTTATGGAGCGCGGATTCGCTTTATAGGGACTACACTGTTCCGGGTACTACTTGGTCCGAAAAGATCCAGGCCGGGACAACCAGAGGTGAATATCCCTTGCCACCAGCTACCCCTACCCCGGAAAGTGGCCGGCACGACCATAAGATCGATTTTGGCGATCTCTTGTCTCGGCTCCTCCAAGACCCCGAGCAGCCCGCAGACGGAACGCAAGTAGATGAGCAATTACCACAAGAAAATGGAGAACAATAATGGCAACAGCAACTAAAGACAAGACCAAGACCGGCACTGGGCGCGTAGTGCAGGTTGTTGGTGTGGTGGTTGACGTTGAATTCGACAACGGCAGCCTACCAGCAATTAACTACGCGCTAAAAGCTGAACTTAACGGCCAAATCCTGATGCTTGAGGTTGCTCAGCACTTGAGCGAGACCGTGGTTCGTACCATTGCTTTGGCTACCACAGATGGTCTTAAGCGTGGCGACAGTATCGAGAACACCGGCGCCCCAATTATGGTGCCTGTTGGTGACGAAACCCAGGGTCGTATGTTTAACGTGATTGGTGAACCTATCGACAACCTCGAAGGCGCAACAAACAAGTTCCCTAAGCGTGCCCCTATTCACCGCCACCCACCAAAGCTCGAAGACCAAGCTGGCTCTATCGAGATCTTGGAAACCGGTATTAAGGTTATCGACCTCATTGCCCCTATCGTAAAGGGTGGTAAGGTTGGCCTGTTCGGTGGTGCTGGTGTGGGTAAGACCGTGCTAATCCAGGAGTTCATCAACAACATCGCTAAGTTCCACGGTGGTAACTCTGTATTCGCAGGTGTTGGTGAGCGTACTCGCGAAGGTAACGACCTCTACGAAGAAATGAAGGAAGCTGGCGTCCTAGAAAAGACCGCTATGCTCTTCGGCCAGATGAATGAGCCACCTGGAGCCCGTCTGCGCGTCGGCCTGTCCGGCCTGACCATGGCTGAGGCCTTCCGTGACCAAGGTAAGGACGTGCTGTTATTCATCGACAACATCTTCCGCTTTACCCAGGCTGGTTCTGAGGTATCTGCACTGCTTGGCCGCTTGCCATCTGCAGTAGGTTACCAGCCTAACTTGCAGCAAGAAATGGGTGCCCTACAGGAGCGCATTACTTCTACCAAGGACGGTTCGATTACTTCGGTCCAGGCTGTATACGTACCTGCCGACGACCTTACGGACCCAGCTCCTGCTACCACCTTTGCCCACTTGGACTCAACCATTGTGCTTAACCGTGCCCTGACTGACATCGGTATCTACCCAGCTGTTGACCCACTCGACTCGAGTTCAACCGTTTTGGACCCAGAAATCGTTGGCGAAGAGCACTACCAAGTTGCCCGCGAAGTCCAGCGCATTTTGCAGCGCTATAAGGACTTGCAGGACATCATCGCCATCTTGGGTATGGAAGAATTGTCTGATGAAGACAAAAAGACTGTCTACCGCGCCCGCAAGATCCAGCGCTTCTTGAGCCAACCATTCTTTGTGGCCGAGAAGTTCACTGGCAACAAGGGTCAGTACGTCTCGCTCAAGGACACCGTCAAGAGCTTCCGCGAAATCCTCGATGGCAAGCACGACGACAAGCCAGAAAGCGCCTTCTACATGAAGGGCGACATCAGCGAGGTTAAATAGTATGCAGTTTGAGCTTGTTTCGCTGGATGGCGTCAAGTTTAGTGCCCAGGCCTACTCGGTGGTTCTGCCGACAGCAGCTGGCCAAATTACGCTGTTGCCGCACCACGAACCACTGTTGGGTGTCGTTGTGCCAGGTATTATCACCATCCGCCGCGAAAAAAGCGATCCGGATTATCACCTGGAACACTACGCTACCTATGGTGGTGTGCTGGAAGTGACTGCCGAAGGTGCCCGTGTCTTGGTGGACGAAGCTACCCATGGGGACGAGATCAGTGAAGCCGAGGCCGAAAAAGCCCACCAAGCTGCCCTTGATCTCCGTAAAGCCGCCAAGGATCAGATTGAGCTCGACAGGGCTCAATCTTTGGTCGACCGCCATGCGGTCCGTTTGGAAGTGGCCCGCTTGCGTCGCCGCAACCGCCGATAAATGTAGCATGCAAGATAAAAAGCACCGGAATTCCGGGGCTTTTGTTTGTTATGGC
>CBJLZK010000194.1:0-2159 GCA_966427515.1 uncultured bacterium
TGAGATCAGAATCTGTAGTCGGGGTGTTTAAAGTGTAGTTAAAAAGTCCCATTATTTAATTCCCCGATTTAAGCTCCGCCTAACAAGCGTGTAGGATCAGTGCCTGGAGATACCTGCTGCCGCTCAGAGTATTTAACATTGACTGTGGGCACGTTTCCACCTAGTGTGTTGTACCTAACTGGAAAAGTACCGGAAGATGGAAGCGGGGGCACAGGCGTTATAGTTCCATTATCAGTGTATGTAGTCTGAGTAGCAGAAATAGTAGCTATCAAACCCAAACCAGACCCGGCAGCTCTGCCCCATATTTGATACTGTGCTGCATTAGCAATTGGATTCCACGACAGAATTATGGAATTGTTTGTTCCTTGACCAGATAGAATTTGTGGGAAGACCCAGTTGCTAGGAAATCCGACATCTCCGTTAGTAGCTATAGTAGAAACGGAATACGCGTACACTAGGGGCCCCAGGGTACCACTACCACCAGGCACAATCTGATACTGAAGTGGTGGACTAGGTGGGGACGTAACAATCATATCTCCTGACGGGGACGCAATTTCGACGTAGTCTATCAGTCCTGGGGAAGCTGCTTTAATCAGAGTGTCAAGATCAGATAAGTAAAAGTTAGTTTGCAACAGTCCGGGCCTAGGGGCAAATAAATTTGTTATAGCCTGGACTGTATTGTTGTATACCTGAGTTGGAATAGCAGAGTTGTATATGTAAACTGTTACACTTACTGTCTGCTGAATCGGTTGAGGTATACGCCATATGAAGTACACAGCGTACATCGTAACCTGCTGACAGTACGTTAAAAAGTTTTGAATTTGTTGTTGTGTCCAGGTACTTTGCGTCAGTGCCCACACTTGCACGACATTCATGTAGCGTAGATCACCGGGGTTAATTTCTCTTTGTGCCTGAGTTACTACATCTAAAATGCCAGGGTACGTAGCCACGAGGGCTTGATACTGAGATTTGGTAACTGCTGATGAATAAGTACCAAATGCACCTGATGCAACGTTCTTGTAGGCTACTATCGATTTTTGAGCAGCGCCCCCAGATAAGTTAGCAGATGCTACACCTGTTACTAGTGGGTATCCCTGGACTGTTACAGATTTGCCTTGTGTTAGTATCCCATTTCCGTTTGCACCTTGAGTTACTGGGTAGCTAATTAAGACCTGATCGTTAACCTGTGGGATAGTACCGAACTGACCGTTTATGCCGCCAAGGTTACCAAACTGAATTAGCAAGCGACCATCTGACAGCGTTAAGTCTGCATAGGCCGGTTTTCCATCGTAATTCCACAAAGTGCCGAACGATTTTGGTATGTAAACACCGTTAACCTGCACCCAAACGTCTTGATCTGAAACTGTGAATCCGCCTTGTGGGGAAGCCCAGGTTTGTCGTTCTGTACCTAAACCTGCAATAGCGTAGGAGAAGATCTTACCCTCGTACAGAGTAACTACTAGCGGCACACCAGCAGTTATTGTCAGTTGCTGATTGCTGAATAAGTACTGACCAGCACACTGAAATTGGGTAAGAGGAGGGAGCGAAACTGTCGTAGGCGAGTTCAGAGTAACCTGAACTGATGACGGCAGAAAGCGAGTTAGCCTCAAACCTTGCATTTGAGCAATGGATAACACCGCATCATCCGACTCAGCTGTCTCTGCGTAGGCATCTTCATAGGCACGAATAATTCTGCCCTGGGCAAACGTACCTACAGATGAGATTAATTCAATCAGGGTTTGAGAGGTTTGAGTCGTTAAATTACCAACCCACACGGGTTGCGTTTGCAGATACCCCTGAAACTGCTGGACGAATTGGCCAAAATCGGCTGTTACATCACTTAGTGTGAATATTGTAGATGCCATTTAGTGTAACCTTTATATATACTTACTGTCCACAGTCACGGTAGCAGTTGGAAATTAACGCTTTGTTTCTGTGAGGTCAGATTAATTGTGAAAGCAATTCTAACGTCATATCCGGGCAGCGAATAGTTTGGATTTACGTAAGAGTTAGAGTTATCGACAGTAATTCTGGGTTCCCACTGCTGGATTGCCTGGATTGTGGAAATTTGCATTTTGTTGCTTGTTACCGTGTCTATGGGTTCCTGGAGAAATCTCACCCAGTCTGAACCGTACGTAGGCTGAAAAATTCTGCCCCTG
>CBJLZK010000195.1:0-2143 GCA_966427515.1 uncultured bacterium
AGTATTGTTTACTTTAACGTCAAGTTCGCGGCTTGGAGTCGCAGTGCCAATACCGACAGCGCCCGTACCGTCTGGTACAAAGTTAATGTAGTGGTTGGCGCCATCTACCTTCATGTAGTTAACAAACGTGGTGTTGTCGTAGCCGTATAGCCAGAAACTGGTGTTGTCAGAGCGCTTGGACAGCACAAACTTAATGTTAGAACTACTCGGCGCCGAACCACTCAAGAAAGACAGAGTTGATTCAGAGCCAGTCGCGGTTTGGACCTGTATGCTACTCATGCCGCCGCCAGCTGCACTAGACCCAAAAGTTGCTGAATATGAAGTGGTATTGAGGTTAAATAACGACACGCCTGAGGCATTCTGCAATTGGAAGGCAGTCGTCGAATCAGTAAGCATCCTAGAGAATATTGAACCATCACCGTTAATGTCAAAGGTATCAATTGAACCATCTTTGTTCTGGACGCGTAGCGGGCCAGCATCACTAGCCACACCCGTACCCAAGGCTGAGGTGCGGATAACCACTGAGTTACTTGCGGTACTGTTGGCCTGGATAAACATGCGGGCCGTCGTTGGTACGCCAGCCAAGGTAGAGATTGGCGCACTCCAGATGGTACCTATTGGCGTCACACCCGCCATCAAGCCACCGGTTGAACTCTGGAACTCCAATAGGTCGCTCTGGTTAGAGCCATTGTTTTGGTTGGCAGTGCTCTGAAGTGTCACGGTATTAACCGTGTCACTAGTAGTCTGGATACGGACGTTGGCCGACTGCACCGTTGAGAACTGGTTTTGGATGTAGTAGCTCGATCCAGAAGCCGGCGTACAGCCACTACTGGTACAAATAGCGGTACCGTTAATGCGGTAGGATGAGCCGGATGAGATATTGATGTCACCGGCAGCATCAATCTTGTAGGCCTGGTTTGGTGAGGCAGTGCCAACTCCAACCACACCACCGCCCGACTGGAGGATAACATTTCCCCTAAAGCCAGCCGATCCGGCGCCAGCACCAGCTGTACCGCCAGAGATATAAACATTACCGCCAGAGCCGTTCGTTGAGCCTGCAGGTGCCGTACCACCATTACCACCAGCTATAAAGATGGTTGAGCCGTTACCGGCAGTCTGACCGGTTGTGCCAGTTGTGTTGCCACCAGCCCCCGAGGTCATAAACCAGTTAGCAGCAGCAGTACCACTTCCACTCGTCGATGCTGGCTGTAGGCCAGTAAAGTTTATGTCGCCGTTAATCGTAACTAAACTGTTGGTGGTACCGACGTTAAGGACATTGGTGGTACCGGCGGCGTTCTGAACTTGGAAGGCGTTGGCAGTGTCGGCCTGTGGCTTCACGATTACTGCGCCAGCCGTACCTGTACCGGTGTTATTACCACCCTGAAGGATAAGGCTACCGCCGCTCGCGTTTGTGCCCGCGCCACTACCCGCTTGAACTGTGAGGTTGTTACCGGTACCACTTCCTGGAGCTGCAATATAGAAGGTACGGTTAGCGCCTGGCGCAAAGAATGTGCTGTGGCCAAGCTCTAGAGCCGTTGCGTTGGTCATCCCTAATTGCAGGGTAGCCGTACCACTTGGAGTGTCGAACGAAGGAGATTGGATACCGGTGTCTGCCCGGCCGGTGCCCGAAATCCAGAAGTTAGAGCTGGCCTGTTGGGCGGCATTTTGGTTCTGAATGTAATTACTCGAGCCCGAAGCCGGCGCACAACCAGCCGAAGTACAGATGCTCGTGCCACCAATACGGTAAGCATTGCTGCTACCAATGTTAATATCACCAGCTACATCAAGCGTATAAGCCGGCGCCGTTGTGCCTATGCCAATCCGTCCGTTACTGGTGTCGGCATCAAAGAGTCCAGTGCCGCTGGCGTTTTGAATCTGGAAAGCTGTCGTCGTATTAGCGCTGTTCTTATATATAGTCTGACCCGTATCGCTCATAGTCAGCAGATTGGTGCCGCCAAAGTTATTAGAAGAACCACTGTTGGCCACGGTGATGTAGAACGATGGCTTGTCGGTGCTCGTAGTAGTTTGGGCAAAGGGGTTAGGCAAAGGATAGCCAGAGGTCGTGTGGGAAGCAGTAGAAGCCCCAGCCGCTGTTGCAACAGCAAAGTGGTTGGCACCGTCTTCAGCCATGGCAATCCAATAG
>CBJLZK010000196.1:0-2126 GCA_966427515.1 uncultured bacterium
AGAGGTGTTCACATAGAGTGAACTTTGACGCTTGGTGCCACTAGCAATGGTCTGGCTAAAGCTGCCGTTTGCCTTATTGACACTACTCTTTTCTGGATCGGCAAAAAGTGGTGTGACTACAGTGGTTTGTGCGGCTTTACTGGCGTCGGTGACATAGTCGAGCGGTTGGTGTAAGGCGTGGCTTACAAAGGTACTGGCCGGTAAGGCATCTTGGGCGTTAGCGAAATTTAGTACACTGGCGGTTGTTTGCACATGCGGCACCGGCTGGACAACTTCGAGTACGTGACTATTAATGCGTTTTAGTTGTTCTGGATTGTGAGCCAGCAATTTGTCCAGGAAGTGTTTGTCGTTTTTGATCAAGCTTATATCGTTGTTGTATGTGGCGGGTGGCACGTAATGGTCGTAATTTGAGGCGTAAAAGTCAGAAAAATCAAATATATATTTAACGTTGTACGGCCGGAGCACGCTAATGTCATAACTTTGTAACAGCTGGTACTGTACCGATGTTTGGAAATCATTAGGGGCTACAGCATTTTGTATGTAGTCTTGTTTAGAAAAAGTCGAAAAACTGTCATGGCCACTGTTCTTGAGCGGGAAATCTTCGGCTTTATCCGATGGTAAAAAATTGAACGAGTATTTATCAAAGAATGGGTATGCCAGAATACGGTACGACGATTTATCATTATCTGCGATTGCCTTGAACGGTGCAAAATCAGCTCTGGCGGTGGCAAAGCTATAACCTTGGGAATAGTACTGGAACTTAACCCCTACAATAGCTAGCGTTACCACAAGTACGCATATCAGGCCCCAGCGCCATGGGCTGTAGTGCACGAGCCGCGCAACTAATAATGCCACTGTCAGCACAATGATTGGGGCGAAGTGCCCTACTTCGCGTAACATCGGGTAGAGTACGGTTAGAGGCCCAAGACTAATCTGTTGATAGAGGCCTGTGGCCATAAAGATCATCACCGCCAAAAAGACCAGGAGCAACACATCAAAGGTTTGCTTGTGCTTTTCCCGTACGAGCAGCCACAGCAAAAATATAAATAGTGCGGCACTCCATAATAATTCGTAAAAGGCATAAAACTTAGAGAGTAATGTTGCCGAAGAAAAATTGAATGTAAAAATATTAAGGAAGTTACTAGTGCTAGATTTCTTAAAGCTGACTTGGGCTGCAGCCTGGCTGGTTTGGGCTGTGCTGTTGGCGCCTGTAATAAAATTGCATAGCCATACCAGATGAATGAGCACTGGCAGGCCGACCATAACTGGTATGTAGCGCCAAGCTAACTTTTGCTTATTGAAAGTAAAGAATGTGAGCAAGAAGATACCGCCAATAATAAAGAACTGTATCTGCACGCCGAGCGCAGCAATGAATAGCCCGACAATGACCGCACTGCGTAAGTTCTTTTCGAACTTATAAAATAAGAAATACAGCAAATAAATGAATAGCGTAAACGCTACCAAATAGTTGAAGTGCCCTGCCGTATATTTATAGAAAATAGCAGGGTTTATAAATACGAGTAGCCCGAGTAAAAACGCCAGGGCTGAGCTAGTGTGCCGTTTGGCCAGTAGATACATGCCTAGCGCACCGGTTGCAAAGATAATTACCAACAAACTATAACGCAGCAATTCAGGCGGCAGAAAGCCGAACAGGCTAATAAAAAAGCGCAAGAAATAGTCGGAGGAATAGCCCAGCGGGCTGCCCATGCTGGCGCTAGTCCAGCTAGCGTCTTTGTTGGTAAAGAGCGTGCCCATCTGGTCGCCAAAATACGGAAAAGACCAATCCCAATATTGCCCTACCCCATGGCGGATGCCAAAAAAGAACACGGCAAAAATACCCAAGTATGCCGCTAGCACCCACAATAGACCGCGGCGCGATATGCGCAAGGTCTTAGTATCGGTATCGTTAGAGCTCATCGACAAGATCCCTGTAGCCTGCCCTTTCTGCAAGGTTACGCTCACGGGCATGGGCAAAGTCCGCTTGTGCTCGTGCTACGTTATTGCGTATCATTTCTATCTTTTGAGTAAGTGTGTCTTCTGCTAGATCGCCGAGGTCAATGCAGTAGTCATCCAAGCCGTTCATGGCAAAGAATTGGGCAACCTTTGGGCGGTAAGAAATACCTAGC
>CBJLZK010000197.1:0-2116 GCA_966427515.1 uncultured bacterium
CTAGAAAAAGTCCTTGGCGAAGCCGTCGGCCGGTACATTACGTTGATCCCTTGTGGTGGCGGTGACGAAATCGCCGCGGCGCGCGAGCAGTGGAACGACGGGTCTAATACCCTAGCAATCGCTCCAGGCGTAGTTGTCACTTACAACCGCAACTATGTCACCAACCAACAATTGCGCGAGCATGGTTTGGAAGTTATAGAAGTCGAGGGGTCCGAACTCGGCCGCGGCCGCGGTGGTCCGCGCTGCATGAGCATGCCATTAATAAGGGAGGATATCTAATGCCAGATTTTAAGGGGCGTTCATTACTAACCTTAGCCGACTATTCGCCGGAAGAAATCCAGTTCATGCTGGACACCGCCAAAAAGTACAAGGCGCTCAAGCAAGCTGGCACCCTGCACCGTGAACACGAAGGCAAAAGCATTGCCCTGCTTTTTGAGAAAACGTCTACCCGTACCCGTTGCGCCTTTGTGGTAGCCGCTGCCGATTTAGGCATCCACCCAGAATTTTTGGGCAAAGATGACATCCAACTTGGCAAAAAAGAGACAGTCGAAGACACCGCTAAGGTCTTGGGCCGTATGTTTGACGGCATCGAATTTAGGGGCTTTGCCCATCAAACTGTCGTCGACCTGGCCAAACACGCAGGAGTACCTGTCTGGAACGGCTTGACCGACGAAGCTCATCCTACCCAAGTGTTAGCTGACTTTTTGACTATCGAGGAACACATTGGACCGCTTAAGGGCATAAAGTTCGTATTTGTTGGCGACGGCCGCAACAACATGGCCCTGAGCTTAATGGAAGGCGCTGCCAAGATGGGCATGGACTTTCGTATTGCCGCACCAAAAGAGTTACATCCAAGTGATGAAGCAACTAAACAAGCAAAGGAGTTTGCTAGCCAAACAGGCGCAACCATTACCATTACCGATAATTTGCAGGAAGCCGTACAGGGCGCCGACGTTATTTACACTGACGTTTGGGTCTCTATGGGCGAAGAAGCGCAGTTTGCCGAGCGCATCAAACTCCTGAAGGATTACCAGGTCAATATGGACCTGATCAAGGCGACAGGCAACCCGAACGTTAAGTTCATGCACTGTCTGCCAGCTTTCCATGACCGTCTGACGGCCACCGGCGAGCAAGTTTACAAAGAATACGGTCTGGACGCCATGGAAGTCACTGATGAGGTCTTCCGATCCGAACACAGCATCGTCTTTGACGAAGCTGAAAACCGTATGCACACCATTAAAGCCGTAATTGCCCTGTCTATTTAGACAGTGACCAGGGGCTGGGCATTCCAAGATTCATCCAAAAAGCTCTGCCTATAGTGCAGGAACAGAGCGATACAAGTTCCTTTGGAGCGTCGTGACTTTTTGGAGGGATTTTGGAATGCCTTCACGGGTAAATCTCAAATATACAAGGTCGAGGAGGCCTTGATTATGGCAGCTACAACAAAAGCTAAGGAACGAAAGGGCACGCTTGGGCTCATGCCGCTGACTGCGCTCGTGGTGGGGTCCATCATTGGTGGTGGTATCTTTAACCTTATGAGTAATATGGCCTCGGGCGCTTCGCTCGGCGCCATTACTATCGGCTGGATTATTACTGGCCTTGGCATGTTATTTTTGGCCTTCTGTTTTCAGAACTTAGTACGTAAGCGTCCCGATTTGGACGCCGGCATTTACAGCTACGCCCAAGCTGGCTTTGGAAAGTACATGGGTTTCAACTCGGCTTGGGGCTATTGGGTTTCGGCATGGATTGGTAACGTTGCGTATGCGACGCTGCTGTTTAGTGCTGTTGCCTACTTTTTTAAGACTTTTGGCAATGGCCAAAACGTGGCGTCGGTTATTGGCGCCTCGGCCATGCTGTGGTTTGTGTATTACCTGGTGATGCGCGGTGTGCGCTCGGCCAGTATCATCAATGCCCTGGTAACGGTGGCCAAGCTGATCCCGATCGGTATCTTTATTTTGGCAGCCTTTACGGCGTTTAAGCTACATATTTTTACCAGCGACATATGGGGTGATGCGGGTAAGAGCTTCGCTTTTGGTGACGTGATGTCCCAGGTCAAGAGTACGATGCTGGTGACTGTCTGGGTATTTATTGGTATCGAAGGCGCTGTGGTATTCTC
>CBJLZK010000198.1:0-2114 GCA_966427515.1 uncultured bacterium
CAAATGGCAGGTTTCCAGCAATGTCATTCCGGCCAGTACCAACATTGGTACTACTCTTGGCTTAGTAAAAACAAATGCCGGCTGGGACATCTTTAGCAAACTTGGCGATGCATATGGTGGAACACAAATAGAGCGGCTAAGTGCGGCATCCGTAACCGGGGTTTGGACGGTCAACGGTACATGGGATGCCCCTAGCCCCGCTGGCACTGTTACCTATGCTGCCGCAGTGCATCCAGAGCAAGCTGCGCCAAGTGGCCAGGTCATGGCCTCTTATGCCGTGAACGGTGATGATGCCGATTACCACCCGCTATTCCTCTATTTGCCTCTCTAGGAAAGTCTTGGCCAGCTATTCAGCAAAACATAAGCTATAATTAGGCACATGAACCGTGCTGTCCGCCGTGCCAAACAAAAAGCAAAACAACACAGAATAAAGCGGTTTATCTGGTTAGGAAGCGCATCGGTAGTTGTTGCAGCGGCTATCGGCGTGGCTGTCTTTATGCAATTTAGGGTTACTCCTCATGCAGTTCATCCTGCATCGCACAACATTGCCAAAAAACAGAATAAGCCAACTCAGACTGCGGCATTGCCTGTAATTACTAAACCCAGCCTCCCTGTCCATGATTATCAGCTGCCACCGATAGCGGATGGTAAGGTGCCAGTTATCAGCCGTATTTCGACCAAGCAAAAAGTTGTTTTCTTGACCATCGATGACGGTATTGTAACAAACTCCCAGGATGCTGCCCTGATGAAAAACGCTCAAGTTAAGGCTACGTTCTTTTTGGTGCATAGGTTTATTGTTAACGACTACCAGTATTTTGCGGATTTAGCCCAACAAACAGGGTCGGATATAGAAAACCATAGCTACGACCACTACGAGCTAATCAACAAGCCTTACGACCAGCAAAAAACTGATATTTGCATGAACGCAGACGTTTTTACACAGTGGTTTGGCAAGCGTCCGCTAATCTTCCGTCCTTCTGGTGGGGCTTATGACGATACGACCCAAAAAGCTGCCGCCGCCTGTGGTATGAAAGCGCTGGTACTATGGGATGCTGCCATCAATAATGGCACAGTTAAATATCAAGCTGGCAAGATGCAGCCCGGCGACATTGTCCTAATGCATTTCCGGGCGACATTCCCTGAGGACCTCAACGCCTTTGTTAAGGATGCCCATAACGCAGGTTTGCAGCCCGAGCTATTAACTGATTGGCTGCAAAATTAGCCAGGCGTAGCGCACAACCCATCGCTGCGTAACCTTACGCTGCGGTGTGTTAAGCTTTGAGTGTGAATTACCAGCCGGCGCGCCAACGGATTGTTACTACCCTTCGTCACACCTGGCGTTTTATTCGGGCACATAAGATATGGTTCGGTATAGTTGGGGGCATTGTTATGCTGGCTGCTGCGTCTTCGGTCTATCTGATTGCAACTAGCCCGTACAGTAGCGACACCATTATTGACCCGCCATTTACTACCAGTTACCAGAACGGCCAAGTCGTGCTTACCAGGCACTATACGCCTCATTATTATTCTGGATGGTTGGCAAATAGCATCGGGTACTACAAACAGGCTGTCACGATCGTATGGGATCGTCTGGGCAGCCCAAAGATGCCCCGGGGCAATACCAATCAGACTATTGCTAATATCCATAAACTTCGCTTTGACCCGAGTAAGCCGTATGTAATTTCGGGCGACCAGTTCGACGACCTTTACTTGCGTAATGTCGGAGTGTTCTACCAGGATTTATTGGATAAGCACACAGCTCTGAGCCAAACAGATTGGCAGAACAGGCAGCGTATCGCTGTCCAAACGTTGGCGTATGGTTTGGTGGCTTTTGAGCAGCTCAAACATCCCGTAACGACCTTATCGCCGGTTAGTCCGCACGGCGTACTTGCTATTAATATCTACGACTATCCTTCGGATAGTGTGTATGGCATGATGTACCTGCTCCAACAGCTCAAAAATGAC
Source organism: uncultured bacterium (assembly GCA_966427515.1). GTDB lineage: Bacteria > Patescibacteriota > Saccharimonadia > Saccharimonadales > UBA4665 > JARIHD01. The sequence continues at coordinate 1,966 of CBJLZK010000198.1, forward strand.
AGTGTTACGCACCAGGCCGCCATGCAGTTACAGCATGAATACAGTGGTGGGCTTGAGGCTGCCTACCAGAATTACCTATGGAAGGTCCGAGACTCCAAAACAGGCTTGGTGCGTGCCGGTATCCACTTGTCTGGCGCGCGGGATGCTGC
>CBJLZK010000199.1:0-2088 GCA_966427515.1 uncultured bacterium
GTATCGGGCTGCCGGCGGTTAGATGTTCTGCGCTAACACCTTCGCGGTGGAAGAACCAGAGGTAGTTTAGGAAGGCAAAACCGCCCATCAGTATGCCGCACCACAACAGATCGATGACGGAGCTGGTGCTTAGAATATGGTCTTTGGGGTTGCGTGGCGGGTCGGTCATGAGCTCGCCGTCGGCGCGGTCGCGTCCCAAGGCCGCAATAGGGAATAACTCGGCAACGAGATCGATAGCCAGAATTTGCATGACTGAAATAGCCAAAGGGATGCCGAACAGAGTAGTCGCCGCTAGGCTGGTAAGGTTAACGATAAGTTCGGCAGCATTACTGGTGAAGGCGCAGAGCGCGCCTTTGTGAATGTTCTGAAAGATAACCCTGCCGGCTTGTATGGTGCCAACCAAGGTGTTAAAGCTATCGTCAAGCAGTACAATTTCGGCAGATTGCTTAGCGACGTCGGTGCCGGTAAGGCCCATAGCCACACCAATGTCGGCGCGCTTTAGGGCAGGGGCGTCGTTGATCCCATCGCCAGTTACCGCCACAACCCTGCCACTACCTTGCACGAGTTCTACGATCCGCAGTTTATCCTCGGGCGCAACCCTAGAGAAGATAACACCACCGCGAGCCGCAAGATTTAACACCTGGGTATCACTGAGCTTAGCTAGTTCTTCGCCTTGGACCACAATAATGTCCTCGGGCTTTTCGGTTAGTTTGGCTCGGATAGCAATGGCTTTAGCGGTGATAGCGTGGTCGCCGGTGACAATACAGACCTTGATGTGAGCCTTGCGGGCAGCCTGCATAGCATTTGGCACTTGCTCCCTGAGCGGGTCGATCATCGAGATCATACTTAGCCAAACCAGCTTGCTCTCGGCCTCGTCCATACTCAATTTGTGGTTGTCATTCTTGGCAGGGAATACGCGGTAGGCTAGCCCCAGGTTCCGCATGGCCTCAGAGGCTAGTTTGTCGTTGGTGTGCAGGATGCGTGAACGGTCTTTAGCAGTTAGCTTGCGGGCTTTACCGTTCTCCCAGATGTAGTCACAGCGCTCCAGGATGCTTTCGGGGGCACCCTTGGCAAAAATACCGATTTGTTTGTGGCCAAAGCGGCGGACCGAACTCATCCGTTTACGGCCAGAGTCAAAGGCATATTCCTTAATTTCTGGGTATTGGCGGTCAAGCGCTTCGGCGTCAAGGCCGGCTTTCATACCCAGGGTGATGAGCGCGCCCTCTGTGGGGTCTCCCAGGCAGTACCAAGTGTTATGCTGGCTGTCAGGGGCGTTAATGCGCGCATTACTAGCCATCATGCCAGTCATAAAGACAAGTCCAAGTTCTTGTTGTTCATCAAGCTCCAGGGGATCGTCGTGCTGGTCAACGATGATGCCGTTGGGTTCGTAACCCCGGCCTGTAGCGCCGAATACCTTATTTCCCACCATTATCTGTTCGACTGTCATTTGGTTTTTGGTTAACGTGCCAGTTTTGTCTGTGCAGATTACTTTGGTAGCGCCCAGGGATTCAACTGCTGACAGCTTTTTGACGAGCGCCTTGGCTTTAGCTAGCTTGCTGGCGGCCTGAGCAAGGGCAGTGCTGATTTCGGCGGGCAGCCCTTGTGGAATGATGGAGCTAGCAATACCAATGGCAAATAGGAACGCAGCGTTGATAGACAAACCCGCAGAGATGGCCAACGGCAGCAACAGGATACACAGTACCATGGTGCCCTGGGTCACCTTTGTTGCGATATTGCCCATCTCTTTTTGCAACGGGCTCATATCTTTGCTTATGGTCTGGCTGAGGTTGGCGATGCGGCCAAGCTCGGTGTGCATGCCTACTCCGATGACGACACCGTACGCGTGGCCTGTAGCTACCGTCGTCCCCATAAATGCCAAGTTGTGGCGGTTACCCAAGGGGACGTCGCTCTGGATGGCGTGGACGAACTTGCGACTGGGGTTGCTTTCTCCGGTCAGGGCGAAGTCGTTGGTGGTTAGCTCGTCTTCTTGGATAATGCGCAAGTCGGCAGGAACGGCGTTACCCTCTTCGATATACACTACGTCGCCAACTGTGAGTTCGGTGGTATTTATCTCGTGTTTTTTGCCAC
>CBJLZK010000200.1:0-2083 GCA_966427515.1 uncultured bacterium
ATCGAGCACGCTTTGGAGTGGAAAACTGCACATTATACAGTGCTTAACCCCTTATGTGTTGGGATGGTTTTGGCTGGGGCCGATTGCCACGACACTGATGCAATCCGTGACTATGCTTTGCATACGGGGAAGACATTTCAAATCACAGATGATATTATAGGTTCTTTTGGGACAGACGAACAAACCGGTAAAAGCACCATGGACGATATACGCGAGGGTAAACGCACTATACTCACCAGTTATGCTCTGGAGCACGCCAGCCCAGCCGATCAGGAATTCCTGCGCCGTAACCTGGGCAACGAAGAGCTGTCACATGCCGACTTCGGGCGTTGCCGTCAAATACTCAAGGATTCTGGTGCGTTAGCTCATGCCGAGCGAGTAGCTCACGACCATATGAAGGCTGCCCTGGCCTCACTTGACGAACATCACACACGTTGGAATAAAGATGGCGTATTGTTTTTGGAAGGACTTGTTCAAAGTTTGCTCTATAGGACTAGGTAGGGGTGAGTAAGAATATACAAAAGTACGAGCAAAACCTCTTTCAGCAGGGAAATATCACCGGCTTTGCCACGGTCAAATTTATTCCCAGGCGTTGCCGGCAAGGTGTCCTTAAGCTCTATAGCTTTATGCAAGAGGTGGATAAGCTTACTGACGCCGAGGCTCCAGATTCAAAAGCCTATGACAAACTGGTAAGTGGCTGGGACAAAGCAAAGGCCGACAGCACGTTTGACTACGAACCGGCCCCTGATGATACTGTCCAAGCCAGGACGATAAAGAACTTGGTCAGTCTGACAAGAGACTGGCATGTTGACAGGGCCTGGATTGATACTTATTTGGCCGCCCGCAGAACTGATTTTGATACTAAGCGCAGCTTTGAAACGCTCGAAGATACCTTGGCGTATATCGCAGGTACGGGCGAGATACTGGCTGTCGTAATGTGCCACGTAATGGGCTTAACCCCAGCAGTCTTGCCGGCGGCCCGCCTGGAGGCGAGGGGAATGCAGTACCTCAACTTTACCCGTGACGCTGCTGCATACAATAAACTTGGACGTTGTTACATTCCCCGGGATGAACTGCGTGTTTTTGGGTTAGCTGATCTCACTGAAGAAACTGCCCAGGCTAACCCCGAAGCCTTTAACGAGTGTATTCGTAGACAGGTTGAACGGGCATTTACGTGGATTGTCCTACCCAAGGAAGACCTGGTCTATGCTCCCAAAGATTGTAGGGCCTCTTTTGTGACGGCTGTTGAGATGTATGAGTGGACGGCAGCCACTATTATTAATGACCCCTTCATTATTTTTGACCACCAAGTTAGGCCTACTAAGCACCGTGCCCTAGTAGCTGGGATAGCTCATTTACTAAACCAGTAACACCTTACAGCATATTGATTATTTTACCTTTTTATGGTAAAATAATACGATTATGACAGTGGTAGAACATGCTCCTGTTGAGGTTTTTGCCCCTGAAGTAACCCGCCCTGACGTGCGGGCTATGCTCGATGATATCCGTGAAAAGCCTGACGTTAATGAACAACTACTGGCTTTCACTCCGGCCTCGCGCACTGTTTATTGCAATGCTTCACGCTTTCCTGAGCGTCTAAACGCTGAGGAATTTGACGCGTTGGTTGAGTTTGCTGCCGACCCTACATCTTCTCCCTCGTTGCTTGTAAGGGCACAGGCGTTAGATTTGGCCACGTCATCACTCGAAGAGCGGTCATACAAGCCGCCACTCTCTCCTGAGATGGCGCAACGGCGTAAAGAGTTTGAGGAACTAATCCCAGACGCTTTCTCGGAATTTGCTACGCAGAGCCGGACATATGGGGAGATCACAGGATCGTGGTACCGGTATATGGCTAACCAACTTATACGGCGGGAAGGTATTAGGGAGGATATTATTTTCCCTGACTGGCATCAATACAGCTTTGATCCGTACGGCATGCCTGACGGTAATCCTGTGAGGGCTTTCATGCTCCTAGACGTTCTCGATCGTAAAAGCAGGGCGGGTGAGGAACTGCCGATGAACCGCTTTAGCCGATTAATACCGCTTGCCTTGCATATCCAAGATACAATCCAGGAGAAGTCGG
>CBJLZK010000201.1:0-2071 GCA_966427515.1 uncultured bacterium
GCTTGATCTTGGTATACGCATCTTCGGCCGAAAAGACCCCGCCGACTCCGATAATAGTTAGCCGGTCACCATAGTGGCGGTAGGTTTGGGCGATAAGCATATTACTGGACTCAAAGGTTGGTTTGCCGCTCAATTTGCCCTTAACGGTCACCGGCAGCACGCCTTGTTGCTCAAAGGGCTTGCGGTCTTTGGACAGGTTGTGGATAGTGACTCCGGCAACATGGTGGGCGGTGATGACTTTAAGCAGTCCGTCAAACTGTTGCCAGTTTAGATCTGATGGCATTTTGATGAAAATTGGCTGACGCAGCCCGACAGTATCGACCTTAGCAAGCAAATGCTCCAGGCGTTCAGGCGTAGTAAAGGGTTCGCCGTTGTAGGTGTTAGGGCACGATAGGTTGATAGTGACCATACCTCCGGCACCGGCTTTTTTGATGGCCCGCAAGCTGCCGATGTAATCACTGATGGCTTCGGCTTCTGTGTAGGGGTCGGGTGTGTTCGTCTTGGCTACCGAGATGTTTAGGGGGAAGTGCTTAAAGGTGTCTTTGGGGTAAGCTTTGATGCGCTTCATGATCGCCTCGACGCCATCATTGGCCAGGCCTTTGTTCACTACAAGCGATTTAGCGGTTGGCAGGCGGTAGAACCACGGCCGGGGATTACCGGCACAGGGCTTGAAGGTGAGCGAGCCACCCTCCATGAGCCCAAAACCAATAGCTTTGAGTGTGGGAGCGAGTTCGAAGTTAGCATCAAAACCTGCAGACAAACCAATGGGGTTGTCGAACGTTAGGCTGTGCAGTGTTTGTCCCAGCTTTTTGGGATTATGGTAGGCCCAAGATGTACGCAGCGTGCCACGGATAAGCTTGGACTTTTGTAGGGCTTTGGCACTCTTTACCATGTGCCGGTGGATAGTATCTGGCTTGATTTTGAACATCACTGGCTTTGCAGCATATTTGTACATTGCTCTGGTGGTAGAGCTAACGGGCCGGTTCATGTGTGATTCCTCATTGACCAACGCAGTATAAGGTGTTGACCTCAAAAGATCTGTGACGGCTATAATAGATAGGCGAGTATGACTGATGACTTTGATTTCTTGACCGGTGACGTAGTACAGGTAGCCCCGCGCCTGCTGGGCTGCTTATTAGTACGCGAGCTGGATGGCCAGCAGCTGGTTTGCCGTATGGTCGAAACCGAAGCCTACCACCAGACTGATGCCGCTAGCCATAGTTACAAAGGCAGGACGCCCCGTACCGAAGTCATGTTTGGCCCTGCCGGTCATTTGTACGTGTACTTTACCTACGGCATGCACTACTGCATGAATATCGTTACTGGCGAGGTGGGCGAAGGCTCGGCGGTCTTAATTAGAGCCGTGGAGCCATTGGCCGGCCAAGAACTCATGAGCCTAAACCGGCATGGCCTGACGGGCACCCAGCTTACCAATGGGCCTGCTAAAGTTTGCCAAGCCTTGGCTATAGATAAAACATGGAATGGACACGATATGCACAAGGCGCCTTTGATACTGCAAGTGCAGCCGGCTATAGACCCACAAAATATTGTGGTTACTACGCGCGTTGGTATCAGCCGTGATGTCCACAGGGCATGGCGCTTTTATATCCGGGGAAGCGGTTTCGTCTCGCGCCCGTAAGTGCTATACTCTGTGCAAGTGAAAGCAAAAGAAATGACAACGAAAACTGATACTGCGCCATATCATGGCCACAACGCTATTTATATTGCTTCCTTTATCGCCGCAGCTTTGCTGTTTGGTGGTACGGCGGCGCTGGTCTACCACCAAAAGTCGGTGAGCGGCTGGGAACTATCTTTGTTCCATGCTATTAACAACTGGCCGAGTAGCCTGCGCGACTTCTTCTTGGGCTGCACGCTATTCCCCGAGAGCACCATTACGGCTGCTGTGGCAGTAGTAATGGCATTTCTGTTCAAGATGTACCGCTTGTCGTGGCGGCTGGCAGTCGCCTTTATTGGCGGGTATGGTTTTGCCTTTGTTGCCAAGCATTTTATTGGCCGCGGCCGTCCGTTTGAGATGATCCCCAACATGCACCAGCGCGCCAACGAATCAGGT
>CBJLZK010000202.1:0-2060 GCA_966427515.1 uncultured bacterium
GCTTTGGTTTCGACATCACGGCCACGGCGCTTCTGCCGATGGCCACGTTGGCTGCCACCGCCAAAGACATTCTCGAAGATATCTCCGAGACCTAGGTCGCCAACGTCAAAATTGACGTTCTGGGCACCACCAAAACCACCGCCAAAGGGGTTGCCATCGCTTGCGGCGCTACTGCCAACACCGGCATGGCCAAACTGGTCGTAACGCTGGCGCTTTGAAGGGTCCTTGAGGACTTCGTAGGCCTCGTTAGCCTCTTTGAACTTGACCTCGTCACCGCCTTCTTTGTCTGGATGATATTGAATAGCTAAGCGCCTGAACGCTTTTTTGATTTCGTCGGGGCTTGCGTTTTTGGATACGCCCAAAACTTCGTAATAATCTCGCTTAGCCATGTACTACCTATACTTACTTATTTTTGGGATTGGAGTTGTTGGTTAACAGGCACTATCGCTGGCGAAGCCAGGATGGCACTCAACAAGCTCTTGATACGGCTGTCGTCGCCAATCGCGGTACCAGCTAGCGCAGAGACGATGTACACTTCGGTAACATCCTCCTGCTTGTCCTTGCCTTCCCACATCAGGATTAATTCGTAGGTGTCTGTGCGGTCTTGGTCGCGCTGCAACCAAACCACGCAGGTAGGCTGGGAGAAAACAAAGCGCATCAGTTCCTTGTGGTTGGCTGGGTCCTTAACGACGTACCGGCCGTTATTTTCCCAAACCTTCTGTGCCAAGTCAAAGGCGTCTGCGCTTTGGATGGCATGCACAAAAATTGGTAATTTTGTTGGATCGATGTGACCTTGCTTATCCCCAAACCCTAGCATGTATAACCCTTATTTCTCGTCGACTACTTCACCTTCGACGGTGTCGCTTTTGTCGTCGTTCTTTTTGTCCGAAGCATCATCTGCTGCGTCTTCGGCAGTAGCATCTTGTTCCTTAGCAGCTTCGTACATCTTGGCGCCGATTGGCATCATGACGTCGTTAAGCTTTTTGGTTACTTCTTCGAGTTTTTCTTTATTGCTACTTTCACTAATGTCTTTAGTACACCCATCGATGGCCTCCTGAAGATTCTTCTTATCTTCTTCACTCATTTTATCACCATAGTCGCTCATCATCTTCTTGGCCTGGTATACGGTGTTATCCAGGACGTTGCGGGCTTCGGCGGCCTCACGCTTATTCTTGTCTTCTTCGGCGTTAGCTTCGGCCTCTTTGGCCATCTTTTCGACTTCGTTCTTGTCCAGGTTGCCCGAGCCACTGATGGTGATGCTCTGCTCCTTGCCAGTACCCTTATCCTTAGCGGTCACATTCAGGATACCGTTAGCGTCGATGTTAAAGGTAACTTCGATCTGAGGCACGCCACGAGGCGCTGCGGGGATACCATCTAGGATAAAGCGGCCCAGTGATTTGTTGTCGCCAGCCATGTCGCGTTCACCCTGTAACACGTGGACTTCCACCTGTGGTTGGTTGTCGGCAGCGGTACTGAATACTTCTGACTTGCTGGTTGGGATGGTAGTGTTACGCTCAATGAGCTTGGTCATCACACCACCCATAGTCTCGATACCGAGTGATAATGGGGTGACGTCCAACAAAAGCACATCCTTAACTTCACCCTGCAATACACCACCTTGGATTGCAGCACCAATGGCTACGACTTCGTCAGGGTTCACGCCCTTCATTGGGTCCTTGCCAAAGATGTTCTTTACCTTTTCCTGGACGGCAGGCATGCGGGTCATACCACCTACCAATACGACAGCGTCAACGTCGCTGGCGCTCAGGCCAGCATCCTTAAGGGCTTTTTCGCATGGTACGGCGGTCTTGTCGATCAGTTCAGCCACCAATTGTTCTAGCTTAGAACGGGTAAGCTTGTGCTCGAAATGCTTAGGGCCTTCAGCGTCAGCGGTCAAGAATGGCAGGTTAATGTCTACTTCTTGGGCTGTCGACAGTTCAATCTTGGCCTTCTCAGCCTCGTCGCGCAGGCGCTGCATAGCGGCCTTGTCGTCAGAAATGTCGATGCCGTTTTCTTTCTTGAATTCGTCAGCAAAGTAGTTAACGAGTACGCGGTCAAAG
>CBJLZK010000203.1:0-2038 GCA_966427515.1 uncultured bacterium
CTACGAGTACGTCTATTACAACATCGATTACTCACCCACCTGGGGCTCGAAGAAGGGTGCACTAGGTACGTATCTGGATCGGCGGGGCAATGGCATCGACCAGAACACCCTGTTCGTGGAGCTGTTGCGCCAATCCTGCATCAGCGCCAACTACCGCTTTGGTGCGCTCAGCATGCCCACGTTGGAGATCGCCAATAACCTTGGTGTTGAAAACAGCCCCACGGCCGTCGAAACCGTGCTGGCCAAAGGCGGCTTTTCGGGCAGTGTCACGGCAGATGTCACTACGGTCAATCGCGTCTGGACTGAGGTGCAGCTCAACGGCGTTACTTACGAGTTGGATCCGTCGCTGAAATCATATGCACGCTACAAGCCTATCGATCTCGGGCAAGCCATGGGTTACTCGCGCGCGGGTCTGCTCTCGGCCGTTACCGGCAGTTCTACGGCCGTGCCCGGTGCGCCTGCTGGTGTTAATACCGTCAAGGGTTTGAATCGTGCGCAGCTCACGGCACAGCTCAATACTTATTCTGGCAACCTTGCCGATACCATCAAGAACACCTATCCCTCAGCCTCCACCGCCCAGATCTATGGCGGAAGAGTCATAACCAACGATTTCTACGGCGCGTCCTTGCCAGTCGCTGGCACGCTTTACAGTACGCTCCCGGCTTCCTTCGAAACGGTTTATACCATCACCGTGTCGGACAACGCGGATGGCTCCAATCCGTCCATCAGCACAACTGTCTATGCCAGCCAGATTGCAAGCAGGCTTCTCACGCTCACCTACAACGCTGCATCCCAGCCCGTCGTAACATTGGGAGGCAGCGTATTGGCTACGGGTGCTGCTGCAAAATCAGCTGTGCAAACCGTTTCCATGACTGTGCAGCATCCTTATCCTGCAGGTAACAGCTTTTCCACTTGGGGCGTCAAGCCTCAGGTAAAAACCGGCGGCGCGTACGCCCTGATGCTGGTGGCTGGCGAATTGGGCCGAGATACGCTTACGCGCCACCAAGAACGTATTGCCGCTAACCTGCAGGCGGGCCAGGCCGACCTGGCTACTCGCGAAGCGCTAGCCGCCATCGGTACGGCCTAATTAAGCCAATCCGACCAGGCTGCGCAGTTCTCGGCCAATTACTTCGGCTTTGTCGATGTACGGCATGCCGCCATGGGCATTGCGGGCAAGACCACCGCCGCCTATGTCGACTTCCCCGGCCAAACCAGCAGCATCAGCCCTTATTCGTCCAGCATGAGCACAGACGAACTGGTGGCAGCATCGATCGGCCTGGGCATTTTCAACAGTACGCTCGAATCCACCGCTGTCAGCCAGTTGCAAAAAGGCGAAGCGGGGTCGACCGTGCGTATGTTCGATTACAACAACAACGATGGCAACGGCTTCGTAGAGGCCACCAACGCCAACTGGAATCAGGCACAGTCGTTGTTGACGGGATGGTCGGCGGACGACAAAGCCCGCATGGCAGCCTTTCTGCAAGCCAACGGTGCGACAGGCAGGTTGTTTATCGCACAGAACGGTGCGCGCAAGGTAGGAACGTGGACAGGTAGCGGTTGGTACCAGTTCAATACGACCGGCAACGTCAGCAATATGTCCTACTTGATCGCATGCGGCTATTTCGGTGGATACGGCATACCGAACTTCAGCAATGTAACCGCCGGCGTCTATACCTCTCCAGCGACAGCACAAAACCAGATGCCTTCGCCCAAGAGTGGCGAGCCCGTGGACATGTATTCTGGCGCTTACCTCTATGACCATGCCGACATTGACGTCGGCGCTGGCGACTTCCCCTTCAAGCTCGCCTTCAAGCGCTTCTACAACTCGAATGACGCTGCTAACCCTACAGCATTGGGCAACGGCTGGCGGCATAACTTCATGATGTCGGCCATGATCGACAGCGACAGCTTCCTTGCTTTTGGAGCCGATAATCCCAGGGCGGCCGCTCCTTCGGCAGTGATGGCCTACGTATTGAAGGATCTGGTAAGTACCGCTACGCCAAGCCTTACCAATACCGTGGTGGCGTCCCTCTCAGCC
>CBJLZK010000204.1:0-2037 GCA_966427515.1 uncultured bacterium
AGGGTGGTGTTGGCGACTGGGTTCGTAAATGCAACTACCGTAGTGTTACCAGTTCCAGTTGCGCTGAAGCTTGTGGCCGCCCCACCTTGCAGTGTCAATGTTTGTGAAGCACCCCCTACGGTCAATGCCCCTGCAGCTGATACATTAAGAGCACCGGTGCTAGTAATGTTGCCACCGTTTGCTGCCAAGTTGCCTGATGCCGTTAAGCTCCCCGAGACAAAAGTATTCTCTAGGAGATCGATAGCATTCGCAGAGTCCAAAACGATATCATTCCCAGCACCATTGGATTTAATGGTGGTTGTCGAACCCTGCAGCAATGTAGTCTGAGCGCTTACGCCCATCGTAAGTGCAGCACTTGGTGTGATAGTATTTGTGTTCACACCAGCAAACGTAGGGGTTGCCGTAGAATTAATGTTCTGCGCCGTGTTAACAGCCCCACCGGTTACCGTAAAGTTGGTGCCGTTAAAGCTAGCGATACCCTTATTGGTGGTGCTGGCGTCATCAATGGTAATCGTACTACCTGCAGCACTTGCATTCGACAAAGTTAGCGCACCGGCCAAACCATTAAGTGACACTACCCCGCCACCGCTTGGGCAAGCGCTCCAAGCTGGCGCACCTACAGTCGAGATCAAGCATAGCCCAGAGCCGCCAGCTGTAACCGAAGACACCGCGCCAGTACCTTGCCCTACCAACACTCCGTTAGCGGCCAGTGACGTCTGGCCAGTACCACCATTGCTCACCGTCAAGGCATTACTTAGGCTTAAGCCACCGGTTACGACGCTTAGGTCACCAGAGATAGTGACGGTTAGGCCGGACTGGCTAATAATCGAGTTTTCGATATTTTGCGAACCAGTGAAAAGTGGCACACTGTTGGCAGTACCACCAGAACTTGTCACCGTACCAGTCCCAGAGCCAACCACGCTCAAAGTTACATTGCCGTTACCGTCATTCGACACAGTAATGTTAGGATTGCCTGCCTTAATGCTCAATATACCAGTATTGCTAAATGTCGTACCATTGAGCAGCAAGCCAGGTCCGGCTGCAAGCGTTACAGCACCCGTCCGCCCTTGGACAGTCAACACGCCACTGTTGTTCAGCTGGCTGTTGGTGATAGTCAATCCACTACCGATGCCGAGCTGGCCAGTCGCACCGCCAAGGCTTTGTACCCCTGTGAGTGGGTTTTGAGCCGTCAAGAAAACAAAGTTGCTACCGTTGTAGTAGGCTAGTTGGTTATTCGTTTTATCGTAGTACAGCTGGCCAGGCTTAGCACCGGTCGGCTGCAGTGAAGGTGCCAAAATGAGCGCATCGTTCAGCTGCATTGGGCCGTTAATAGTCACATTAGCCGAACCAGTTAAGGTGAGCTGTTTACCGTTAGTCAGATCACTCAGTGGGATTTTGACATCACCATAGCTATCAGCAGCAGAAGTATTCGAATTGCTCTGCTGTTGATGATGTTGTGAGACAAAGAACAAGCCAATGCCACCTGCTAAAAGCAACGCAAGCAACAAAACATCAGCCCTTCTTACCAGACGTAAGAAGAGATTGGCTTGCCCTTTGGGCTGGTCTTGCGAACTGACCGGCCCAGGAATGTCCTGCTCTAAGGATAGGTCTGCATCAGCGGGTGGCATATGAATTTCGCCAACACTGACAGGTACCTGTCCCGCACTTTGGTCTCCATAGGACAGAGAATTGTTTTGGTCTTTGTTTTCCACGGCTTTTTTGGGAAAAGTTTTGGATTTACGGAAGAAACTCTACAAGGGTAGAATATCCCTATTTCATCTTACACCGCTTATGGTAAGAGAGCAATGTTTTTTACAACGAAATAGTCTGCAAAATACAAAAAATAACCAAGAGCTGTGGATAACAGACTTGCTCACGCCCCTGCCCGGTTTAGCCTACCCCACTCGGCCGCATCCGACGAGAATAACAGAGGAAACTAGCATTATAAGGCTAGCAGAGTTATGGCGGCGCCTTTGGATCTATAGGTCGTATATTTTGTTGTAAGGCTGTTTGTTTTTGCATGTGCCTACCCTCTTT
>CBJLZK010000205.1:0-2027 GCA_966427515.1 uncultured bacterium
GCAACGTCGATAGCGACACCGCCCCCAAGCACCCCGGCCGTAACAGTAAGCCAGAAGAATGCAGTTAATAAAGCCAAAGACTATCTAAACGTCGAAGCCTTCTCCCATGACGGCCTAATTGACCAGCTTGAATACGATCAGTTTTCTGCCGCAGATGCGACCTATGCCGCTGACAACTCTGGCGCAGACTGGAACCAACAAGCAGCAAAGAAGGCAAAGGAATACATGGACACCGAATCCTTTTCACGGCAGGGCCTCATAGACCAACTGGTATACGACAAGTTCACGACAGACCAAGCTACGTTTGGCGTGAACTCAGTGGGCCTTTAGATTAATCCGGGTGTAGGCGCCAAAAGCCAGTAGGGGATCATCTAGTCGTATATTATTTTGATGAAATACAAAATATATTACACTATTACCCTATGAGTGAGTTTTATCTGGCGCCGCCGCGGTATGATTTTAGCCCAGAGGCATTTGCGGACTTTAAAGCCGGCGTAGAAGCATTTGACCCTACCGACCAGTTTAGCGACTACACTTTGGGTCAGCTTCATGGCATGGGCGTGGGTGGTTTACTCGAAGGAGCCTTTGACCAGCCCGACTACGAGATGCCTGCTGTTGATTTGCTTGAGTACATGACCAGGCAGCCACGATGCGGTACCGATGGTTGGGGCTATAGGGTGGCGCAAATGATCAGCGCCTGCTCCAGGCCACTACAGCAGATGGCCATGAGTGGCGACCCAGAGGTGGGCGGTAGGGCACTAAGCTTGTTGTACGAGAGCTACACACGCTTCCTAGAAGCAGGAATTGGCGGCTTAGACAACGAATTCTATGCCAACAACCTCAGCCGTGTGGTTAGCAGGGATAGCCTAAATGACAGGAGTAATAATTACAGGCGGTATGGCGTAGTGGCCAGGGGTTTGGTAGACGCCGAGCGGCATGCTTACGCCGGCAGGGTCATTGATGCTTGCCGTGACTTAAGTACGGACCCCGATACTAGTGAATGCGCCGAGCTAATGCTGGACCAGATACGCCGTGGCCAAGGTTTGGCTACAGCTAATCCTGATGAGTTGGACTTTGTATTTCGCGTACAGGGTTTGCTGTCGACCAGGCAGGCATTTGACGAGAATACCTTGCAACAAGTATATGCCCTCAGCCAGGAAGGTGAGCGGTATGCAACTGATTATGTGCGCCGCTATCTGACAGAGGCTTTAGAGAACAACTGGACCAGAGCTGCTGCCAGTGGTCATTTGTATGATGAATTGTTAGCGGTTGCTCTCGATAAGTTTGGTCTTAGTGGCAGCCAGATGGTAGACGCATGGCACAAAGCCCTAAGAGACGCTAGCAGCTACGGATTTAGAGACTATGCCGCACGCAACTTAGCGGCTGTTCATTGGCTCGAAGAATCAGCGCAGGGTTCAGCAGCCGCCCTGCATAGCCAGTTCAGGATTAGTAATTTTGCAAGGAACTCCATACGATTGTGGCTGCAGCAGTATAACGAACGCCACCGGCAAGACCTGCAGTACGGCATTATTGACTATGATCTGTATGACTATATCGCGCCCGGTGGTGCCACAGGCGCCCTAAGCCAAACTTCGCTGCGGACGGCTGTAGACCACTTGGCTACAGAAGCTAATAAACGTGGCGTCGGTGTTCGTATTTACGAAAGAGGCAACCTTGTGGAGTCTATCCGCCAGGCACGGGGGCATTCTAACCAACGATTGGCGTTTGGTCTGGTGGCGGCTCATGGTAGTAAACATACTGCGGGAAGCCTGGCGACACATTCTATACTTTGGCAGCCTGCTGAGCCTGACGTCTTTGCAGACGAAGCAAATATAGCCTTGTTCAGTTGCCGGACCGGTGAACAAGGGGGAATTGCCGAAGCGCTTAACGCCCACTACGGACGGCCGGTCCAGGCACCCACTGATGCTGCTTGCATGAAAGGACTTACTGTCGGGGGCGGACAGAATGGCCTGCAAATTTCTATTGATTTTTCGCCGGATGTCGGCCGTTTGATCCACTCGTAAAAT
>CBJLZK010000206.1:0-2022 GCA_966427515.1 uncultured bacterium
CCAGCAAATCGAGTCAATGATCGAAACCTACCAAGAGATGAGCACACAGCTCACCAAAGAAAAGGTGGCCATGCAAAAAATCTGGGCCCAGCGCGAAGCACAAGCCCAACGTTTACTTTTGAGCACCGCCAATATCATTGGCAGTATGCAAGGTCACATCGGCAATGCCTCGATGCCCAAGATCAAGGGTCTAGAGCTGTTGGGTGCCGGTGAAGATGAGCTCTAGCTGCCTTAGCTGGTAGGACAACTAATGTCAGTGATCTGCAGGTTGATAAGGTCAACCGTGTAAGTCACATTGATAGGAACATTGAAGTTTTCGGCAACGTTAATGAGAACGCTTGGCCCTTCGATGCGGTTTAGCTGCACATCGTATCCTGTGTTTGTACCTTGGGTCGTACAAAGGATCTGGTCGCCAACGGCGCTATTGGCAATCAATGTCTGGGTCATTCTGACATAGAGATCATTGGTCATGTAGGGCTTAACAGCGTCAAGCTCGCCTTGGTCGGGAGTTGTGTTTTGGCTAACGTAGGCAGTGGCCTTTAGGTATGTCGCCCTAACCAGGCCAAGTGCGTCGCTAACTGTGTGCCAATCGCCAGTAGTTGCTGCCGAGTTGTTATTAGAAGTTGATGTCTTCTTTGAAGTTGTCGTCGGAGCCTTCCCATGGCCGCCCTTTAGGGCAAAACCAAGTACGCCGATGAGGACAAAGACAACCACGCCTGCAATAATGAGGATTTTACGTGTCTTATTCATGCTCTAAGCATAACCCAAAGTGGTCTAACAGTGAAATCTATGAAAACAATCACACTATAAGATTTTTTACATTTTGCTTGGTCTGACTGTTCTACATTAGATGGCATGCGTCAAGCTGGCAATGCTATTGGTAAAAAAAGGGTACTATTTGTTATTGCTATTGCCGTGGTAGTTGTATTGGCGGGCGCTATTGGTAGGGCCCAGCTACAATCCACGCAGGCCCAAAATTATGACGTTATTGTTGCAGGTGCGGGCCCGGGTGGTATAGCGGCCAGTTTGCAGGCGGCGCGCATGGGCAGGCATGTGGCGCTTTTGGAGCCTACAGATTGGATAGGAGGCCAGATAGCAGCAGCCGGTGTGAGCACAATGGATGAGGGCAGCCCCTTGGCGCGGCAGAGTGGTATATATGCGGAGTTTCTAAAAGCCGTAACCACTTACTATCATAACCATGGCAAGTCAGTCGGCACATGCTATTACAATATCAACGCAGTCTGTGTTGACCCACAAGTTGGGCAAACGATACTTAAACAGATGCTCGCTGCCCAGCCAAATATACACGTATTTACGGGGACAGAAATAACTTCGGTTACAAAAAGTGGCAATACAGTAACCGGTGTAGTGGCTGGTGGCAAACAATTTAACAGCAAAGTGGTGATTGATGCCGGTGAATACGGTGACGTACTAGCATTAGCCGGTGCTAATTACCGGCTTGGTAACGGCACTGCGAGCAAACCTAGTAACAGTGGCTGCATACAGAACATTACCTACACCACAGTTATTAAGCAGTATCCTAAGGGTGTACCTTCGAATTTACGCTTTTCCAAGGCTCCTCAGGGCTATAGCCCGGCAGTGGCGGCTCATTTTGCCACGTATCTTAAACAAAACGGGTACGGTCTAACAATTAAGCCTAAAGCCACCGTTGCCAACAACCGTATGCCTATGAATATGACTGCCTTCGCAGCTTACCGGGGTCTGCCAGACTTGGCTAACCCCGCCAACTACAACGCCTTCCAGCAAGACGGCCACACCATCACACGTACATCCCTTACCTTGGGCAATGACTATCCCTTTACAGGTGTGCTAAGCACCCAATATGTTAGCGACCGTCATTACAGGTCGCAGGTTGATTGCCACGCTAAATTAGCCACACTCCAGTTGGTCTATTACATCCAGCACGACCTGGGACAAAGTGACTGGTCTGTCGCCAACGACGAAGGCTATGACACATCCTTTGCCCACGCTCACAACTGTGCATCTTTGGGCGGTTACGAG
>CBJLZK010000207.1:0-2015 GCA_966427515.1 uncultured bacterium
GTTCCCGTGCTGGTTCGCACTCAGGATGACTCACGCATCAAGGACCTGCAGGACCCTACCAAAAAGATGAGCAAGAGTGACGAAACCGGCAAGGGTGTGATCTTTTTGTCTGACTCTCCAGAGGTTGCCGCCAAGAAAGTTATGAGCGCCACCACCGACAGCTTTGGCGAGATCAAATACGACCTTCGTGAACGCCAAGGCATCAGTAATTTGTTACAGATCCTATCGCTGTTGACTGGCAAGCCTCAGACGGAAGTTAATGCCGAGTGGGAAGGCCAAACCCGCTATGGTGACTTCAAGAGGGTTGTGGCCGATGAAGTTGCCAAGTTCCTCGGTGATTTTCAATCTCGCCTGAGTACCGTTGACGAACAATCACTGATCGCCAAGCTAGAGAGAAGCGAAGAAGCCATGCGTCAAACCGCTGGCGAAACCTTGCTGCGGGCACAAAAAGCAGTGGGCTTGCGCGCATAGCCTATGAAGAAAGTGCCATTTTATCCTAATCACGACGATAACCAGCACTGCGCTGTTGCTTGCTACCGTATGCTGTTTGATTACTTTCTGCACCGCAAAATTGATTGGGAAGAAATGGAAAAGATGGCAGGCCATTACGGCAAGGCCGCTTGGACGGTAACTATATGGACCCGCATGGCCAACCAAGGCTTTGACATTAGAATGATTGAAGCCTTTGACTATCGTCGCTATGCCACAGAAGGTGACGCTTATCTGCGTGAATATTTTCCAGATCAAGAATATACGTATCAGATCGAGCGCACTAACATCCGCGAAATCGGTGAGTATATAAACAACTTTTTGGCTCAAGTATCACTCGAGAGCCGTCGTCCTACTTTAGACGATATTGACGATATGCTAGCCGAAGACAGGCTGGTCTTTTTGACGCTTAATTCGAAGGCGCGTAATGATAAGGAAGGGTATACATCTCACGCTGTACTGGTACTGGGCAAGAAAGATGGTGAATACGTCATCCATGATCCAGGGCTACCCCCAGAGCCTTACCGGCATGTTACTGCCAAAAAGTTGTGGCAAGCAATGGGCGGGGAAACTAATACTTGTGAAGCAACAGGAGTTAAGTTTAAACCTATGCCCACTAGGGCCGATGTATTGTTGGCCCGGCAGTACCCCAGCTATCCTCGGGCGGCACTAGCCAAGCTGTTTGATAAGGGTCTCATTAGCTATAAGGGCAAATTGCTCAAACCTGGCCAGAAGCTGCTCTCTAACGTTGCGCTTGACGCTGATATTTCGTCGCTAACCCCAGATACTGGCACCATCGAACTGCCGGTACTGTACGAAGATGATGACTGTGTGGTTATTAATAAACCGGCTGGCGTCCTAACGCACTCACAGGGCAAGTTTGGTAACGAGCCGACTGTCGCCACCTTCCTCAGACGCCATGTAACAGATATGACTGGCGAGCGAGCGGGTATTGTACACCGCTTGGACCGTGCCACTAGCGGGGTGCTTATTGGCGCCAAGAATCCAGAAGCCCTGAGCTATCTGCAGCAACAATTTGCCGACCGCAAGGCCAAAAAAACGTATGTAGCAATTGTGAAGGGCCACTTAAAGCAGCCAGAAGCAATTATTGATATGCCAATCGAACGCAACCCCAAGGCTCCAGCTACTTTTCGCGTTGGGCCTAACGGCAAGCACGCCAAAACGCATTATAAGGTGCTGGCCGAAAGCAAAGAGGCAAGTCTGGTGGAGCTAAAACCCGAGACTGGACGCACTCACCAGCTTCGCGTCCACTTGGCACATCTCGGCCATCCAATTATCGGTGACCCACTGTATGGCGGCGCTAAGCACTTTGACCGTCTGTATCTCCATGCCCAAAGCTTGGAGGTCGCCTTGCCAGACACGCATGAGCGCAAAACCTTTACTGCACCACTCCCACCCGAATTCGAGGAGTATATGCAGTCATGATAGACGATCTGGTAATCCACCCTCATACAAAAGAGCATGTCGCACAATTTATTAGCCAGCCGATGCATGCCGTGGTGCTA
>CBJLZK010000208.1:0-2010 GCA_966427515.1 uncultured bacterium
CAAGTCGGTAGCCTTATTGTCAGCCTTGTCGAGTAAGCCGACAGTTTTGAGCACTTCACGCCCACGGCGTTTGCGAGACATCGGCGACATGCCAGCAATCTTCAGCGGCAAGATTGCGTTCTCGAGCACGGTCATCGTTGGCTGCAAAAAGAACTGCTGGAACACGAAACCGATACGCTCGTTACGCAAACGCGCCAGTCGCTTCTCGTTCATGCCAGCCAGTGACTGTTTGCCCCAGACTACCTGGCCGCGTGTGGGGTGGTCGAGGCCTGCCAACAGGTGCATCAGCGTTGACTTACCAGAACCGGATTTACCGATAATCGCAACACTTTCGCCTTCCTTGATGGCCAGATCAACGCCACGAAGTGCTTCGTATGCGTTCTCTTTCTTTCCGTATACTTTGTATACTTTTTCCATCGTAATCATGGATTTGCTCCTTTACACGATTAGCATACAAAAGGCGTGTGAAGATAGTATGAATTTACTTGTTAAGGTTGATTATGGTCTTAAGCCCAGGTTTGTTGTCTTCGGCGTGGATTTGCCAACCTTGGCGGTTCGCCAGTTCGCGCACAATGGCTAAACCTAAGCCTAAGCCTCCGGTTTCACGACTACGCGACGGGTCCACCCGATAAAAGCGTTCAAATAAGTAAGGCAAGCTCTCGGCGGGTACACCCTGGCCGTCGTCGCTAATCGTAAGCTGCTTTTTGTTGGCAGCAATGGTAACCATCTTGCCGCCAGAGTAGCGCAGAGCATTTTGGATTAGGTTGGACAAAATCCGCTCTAACGATTGGCGGTTGGCCGTCAGGATATAGCTCGGACCTACGTCGATCTTGAGCTGCATGTGCTTTTCACCCAGCTGGGCGGCAAATGACTCACGTAACTCTTTGCAAAACGCATACAGGTGGATGCCTTCTTTGCTGTCGGCCACTGCCGAACGGGCCCGGGTGTATTCGTTAAGCTGGGCTACGAGTTCGGCTAACCTGTCAGCCTGCTGGGACAATGTTTTTACCCGTTCTTTGGTAATCGGCAGCACCCCTTCTTGCATAGCTGTGAGCTGGCTAACCATGGCAGTCAGCGGCGTATTAAGTTCGTGTGAAGTGTCGGATATCAAGTTTTTGCGCAATTCTTCCTCTTTGCGTAGCCGTCCGATCAGGTCGTTAAATTCCGTAAATACCTTGTCGAACTCACGGATACCGGTGGGCTGCAATTCGGTTTGGTAGTTATTCTCTTTGAGCGAGGTAATAGCCTTGTAAAACTGGTTGAGTGGCTTTGTCACAAAACGGCCCGCTAAAAGCCCCAAAATAAGCGGTGCGCCCACCACAAGTAACAAAACCTGGATAAGCCGCGACCACCAGGGTGCCGGCAAATGCATCGAGCCATACACGACGGCGTTAAAGCCGACCATAGCGACCAAGGCCACGGGGCCGGCAATTAAAATCAGGGCAGCTATACGAAGCCCTAAATGACTCCGCAACTTTTTGTGAAAAGTTAATAGCGCCACACCGCCACAAAAGGCCACCAGCAAAAAGATAAGAACCCAAAACTTAATCATTGTGCCGACGCTCCAAAACGGTAACCGCGGCCAATGACAGTTTGGATGTACGTGGGGTTAGCGGCATCGTCTTCAATTGCCTTACGGATGCTTTTGATATGCGCATCAATGGTACGGTCGTAAATGTCATGCCCGCTAGGGTCGTCATACACCCTGTCGATGAGTTGGCTCCGGGTAAAGACAACGCCCGGCTGCGCAGCCAATGCTAACAAGATGTTGAACTGAGTAGTCGTCAGCGGTACTACCCGACCCTGCTTCGTGACCTGCATAGCTTGCGGGTCAATTTCTAGGTCACCACGAGTAATGCGGCCATGACTGTGACGCTTGAGTAGGTTCTGCACCCGCGCCAACAACACATTAGGGTTAAATGGCTTTTTGACGTAATCGTCAGCACCCGCTTCGAGCCCTTTTAGTTCGTCGTCATCACCATCTTTAGCGGTAACAATCACAATCGGGAT
>CBJLZK010000209.1:0-1998 GCA_966427515.1 uncultured bacterium
ATGTAGATAAAGCCGCGGCTGATGATGTCGGGGCTGGTCAGCAGGTTGCCTGTCTTCTTGTCGATAGTCAGTACTACTGCCACCAAGCCTTCTTCGGCTAGCAAAACGCGGTCTTTGACCACCACGTTGCTTACAATGGCACCAGTTTGGTCTACCAGGACCGTACCGTGCGGCACTTCACCCGCTAATTCCATCTTGTCGGCGGTCAGGGCAATAACCTGGCCGTTCAGGGCGTTAACGCAGTTCTGACGAGGCACGCCCTGCTCTACAGCTAATTCAATGTGGCGTTGCTTAACGCGGTAGGCGCCATAAATTGGAATGAAGAACTTAGGCTTGGTCATCTGGATCATTTCGGCATATTCATCGCGCGAAGCGTGGCCGGAAACGTGCAAGGGGCCGACGTGGTCGAGGTCGTGGTTACGAGCCTCGAAGACGTGTACACCCTTCTGGACCAAGCCGTCAACCATAGTGCCGACCAAGGCGTCGTTGCCTGATTCTGGAATTGGGGTTGAACTCAAAACGACAGTGTCGTGTTCCTTGAGCTTGATGTGCTTGTGGTCACCGCTGGCCATACGCTGCAAGGCTGAACTTGGCTCACCCTGGCTACCAGTACAGATCACGACGATTTCGTGGTCCTTCATTGCTGGGACGTTAGCAATTGGCACAAAGGTGCCCTTAGGAATACGCACAAAGCCATGGCGTACTGCCATTTCTAGGGTGCTGACCATGCTGCGGCCGTCCATTGCTACCTTTTTGCCGTGATGCACGGCAGCATTGATAATCATCTGAACACGGTTCATGTTCGTGCTGAACAATCCGATGAAGATACGGCCCGGGGCTTGCTCCATAATGTCGACGAAGCTTTGTTCGATAGTGCTTTCGGAAGGGGTGCGGCCCAAGCGTTCAACGGTGGTACTTTCGGACAGCAAAGCCAAAACGCCTTCCTTACCAAGCTCGGTCAAACGCTCCATGTCGGTGCGCTCGTGGTCGAGTGGATTCGGGTCGAAGCGGAAGTCGCCGGTGTTGATAATACGGCCAATTGGCGTATCAAGCACAATACAAGTAGAGCCCGGGATCGAGTGTGTGATACGTACTAGTTCTACAAAGAACTCACCGATCTTTAGGCGCTCGTGAGTGTCTTCGTTCATGGTAATGGTCTTTAATTCAAAGCCGTCTGGCATTGGCAGGCCGAAGTTCTCGAAGATTTCTTCGACGCGGCCGATTGTAAACTTAGAGCCATACACAGGCGCTGGGTACTTAGGCACGATGTGAGGCAAACCACCAATGTGGTCCAAGTGCCCATGGGTAATCACGTAAGCACGGATCTTGTGCTTGATCATGTCCAGGTAAGCAGTGTCGGCAATGCCGTAGTTAATACCCGGCAAATCAACACCAAGGTCGTTACCACAGTCCATAATGACGGCGTCGTTTTGGTACTCGACGAGCATCATGTTCTTGGAACCACCGCCATCCATACCGCCAAGACCGATAATCTTAAGGCGGGGGCTGTCGTCGATAAAGTTAGCACGGCGTTCAGCCTTGGTCACTTGGACTGGACTAGCAGCGGCATATTGGTTAGCAATTTTTTGGGCGTCTGCTTGGGAGCGCTTTTGGGCGCGAACCGCAGCACCACGAGAGACTGAAGCAGACATTGGCTTCAGCTGGGCAGGACGGCCGCCGCCGTTTTGTTGGCGGTTATTCTGACCCCTGCCCTGGGGTTTCGGGCGATTGCCCTTCTGGTTATTTGGTTTTTCGTTCACTGTATGTATTCCTTTCGTGATGAAAAATGAGATTGTTATTAATTTGATTTACTTAATTTGTTTGAGGACGCCTGGTATACCCATAAAGTCATCGATTAGGGTTTGGCGCATACCTCCGTTATATAGGGCGGCTGCCGGGTGGAAGAGTGGCATAATGACGATGGTCAAAACTTCCCCTGGCTGCTCCTTCATAGCGATCTTGATACGCTTGGGATGCCCATGGATCTTGGAAATCTGT
>CBJLZK010000210.1:0-1993 GCA_966427515.1 uncultured bacterium
CATATCCAAATTACGCAGATTAGGCGTAGCTGCCGTAACGATATGCGTATCAACCTCGAGGCGTACGCCATGCATGCCAACCGGATCCTTGATGTTCTCTTGGCCATCAAGTCGGTAATTCTTGGCAAATACCTGGATAATCTCGCGGTTGGAAGGCAGTTGCACGATAGTTGCAGCTTCCTCGGCACGCATACGGTCCTCGGGGGTAATTTCGCGGTTGGCCGCACTAATAGCGATAACGCCTTTAGAATTCATACCGCTAACGTGGGAACCGTTAATATTCACAGTGGCACCTTGAATGCGCATGCCGGATACGCGCTCAGCCTCTGTCAAAGCCTGGACTATGGCTTCGGCAGCATCTTCGACGTGTACTACGATACCACGGCGCATACCAAGGTTGCGCGCGCTGCCGTGACCGATGATAGAGACCTTGCCAGAGTTGTTTGGGTCGACCATTCCGACGACACAACGAACTGCCGAGGTTCCAATATCAAGGCCAACATAAGGTGTTGTGTTTGAGGAGCCGTGCATATGCAGGCAGTATAGCGCTTATCCTTGCACTCGAGCAAGTTTTTATAGAGTGGTCAAGATCTCGCAACCAGTTGGCGTCACTAGTACAGTGTGCTCAAATTGTGCAGCCCAACTGCCATCCTGCGTCAGAAGCGTCCACCCATCCCGAGCTTGGTAAATCGCAGGGTTACCCAGCGTGGTAATTGGTTCGATGGCAATAGTCATGCCTGTTTTAAGCACAGGGCCTTTGCCGGCGTGGCCGTAGTTAGGGATTTCGGGGTCTTCGTGCAGCTCATGGCCAACGCCATGGCCTACAAGCTCTCGTACAATACCCAGCTTGTATTTACGCAGGGTCCGCTCAATAGCGGCCGAGACATCACCCACTCTGGCGCCAGCCTTCACAACTCGTAATCCATCGTACAAAGCACGTTCAGTACCGACCAGTAACCGTTTAGTGTCGGGAGTGAACTGGTCGCCGATGCAAACACTAATACCAGAGTCAGTAACCATACCTCTATAGGTAACACCGAAATCAAAATTTACAACATCACCATTCTTAAAGGGGATCTCATTAGGAATACTGTGCTGCACCTGGTTATTTACCGAGATACAAATGATGTCAGGATAACCATAGAAGCCCAAAAAAGAAGGCTCACCACCTAGTGCAATAAGCTCTTTTTTGGCAATTGCAGACATGTCTTTAGGGGTCATGCCTTCTTTGGCCTGCTTGCGCATCACTTCCAAAACGGCGGCCAGCATCCTGCCACTTTCGCGCATAGCTGCAATTTCTTGATCTGTTTTCGGTGTCATCACCGTTGGTCTCTTAGCCCAAGCACTTTACGATAGCATCATGTACAGAGCGAGGGGTTTGGGCTGCATCGATGTTGTAGACATGGACGCCTTCGTTCTTGAAATGGTCGAGGATAGGCTGGGTCACCGTGCGGTATTCATCGAAACGCTTAGTAATAGCTTCATCTGTGTCGTCTTGACGGCCACGAGCCATCAAGCGCTCACGTACTACATCTTCCGATGCGTCCAAGTTGACTACAGCCGACAGCTTTAGCCGTTCGCTGTGGACTTGGTCGAGCAACCAGTTAACTTGGGTGATCGTCCGAGGGAATCCATCAAGGACAAACTCCTGATCAGAAGCAATCAGATTAAGCACAGTGTCCATAATCTTAATCATTTCATCGTCGCTCAAAAGTTTGCCTTCAAGCATTTCCTGGCGGCGCTTACCGGTTACCAGCACACGCAAGATTTCACCGGTTGAAATCCAGGCGTAACCATGTTCGTCTGCGAACATCTTGCCCTGCATGCTTTTACCTGCACCTGCAACACCCGTCAGAATAATCATGAGTTCAGTTTCTCCTTTACTAATTGTGCAATACGAGCGCCATCTGCTTGGCTGCCCACCTTTTGTTTTACTTGGCCAATCACCTGGCCCATAGCCTGTGGGCCGCTCACGCACAGGTCGGCAATCACC
>CBJLZK010000211.1:0-1988 GCA_966427515.1 uncultured bacterium
CGTACCAGTAAACTGAATTATTTGGGTACCGTACTGAGCTGCTGTTAGAACTACCGAACCAGTGGATACAGCTACTTGGACGATTGTCATAAACGCAGTTTCGACGTATGCGGTTGTTGCAAAGTTTGTCGAATTATCGCCTACCGATGGCGTTACACCAGTTACAGCTCCACTGAAGGCACCACCAGTAGTTAATATGCCGCTTGCACCTGTTATGTCTGATGAGGTAAGCGTAACTGCCCCAGTACGTGTATTGAACGAGGTAACTGTGCTGCCCGCCAAAACAGTTTTAACAAAAGCAGTAGTTGCGACGTTGGTGGAGTTATCTGTTGAAGCTTGCGTAGGCGCTGTAGGATTACCTGTGAATGCAGGAGACGCTAATGGGGCTGCACCTGAAACGTCAGATACAGCTAGAGTAACTGCCCCTGTTCTTCCTGCCACAGAAATAACATTAGCAGATAGCGCACCCGCACCAGAGACTGTTAAGCCAGAGCCTGATGGAATCGAAACAACACCTGTCTGAGTAGTTGTAGCTAGTGGTACGTTTGGATTCTGGAACATCATACCCAAACCTGTTACAGAGCCTACATCTAGCAGCTCAGCTGCTGGACAAACTATACCACCAGTTATCTGTGCTGTGTTTAATATTAGCTGGAATGCGCCAGTTGTCTGGTTATAAACTTTCCATGCACCCTGGTTAGGGAATGTAACTGTAGTGTTTGCTGTTAGCGAACCGGTAAACACTATACCCTGTGCCTGCTACTGCGCAGCGTTCAGTGTTAATGTGGTGCTAGACAGAGTTACAGTAGTGAACCCAAGTAGAGAGTTAGCGTAAGCAGTAGTTGCAATGTTTTGACTGTTGTCGCCTGCTGAAGGTGTAGGCGCAGTGGGGTTTCCTGTGAAAGCAGGAGAAGCTAACAAAGCACCACCAGCTCCCGTGATATCACTACTAGTCAGTGTAACTGCACCTGTCCTGGTGTTGAACGTGTTCACCACGGTTGACGAGGGGCCTGTAGCTATGGAAATTAATCCATTTGACTGTACAGTTAACCCTGCACCGATTATTACACCACCGATGGTGGTTGTGGTTGCTGGCGGTATTGTCGTAGCAGCTACTGATACTACGCCGCCTGAGGTAACGTTTAATCCTGAACCAACAATCATACCGCCAAGGGTAGAGGTAGTTGCTACAGGCAGTGTGTACGGTGTAGCAACAGATATAGTTCCGTCAGGCTGAACAGAAACGTTGGCACCAATTTTAACGCCGCCTATGGTCGTTTGAGTAGCAGGACTTAAACCAGCTGCGTTTGCTGACAGAACTGAACCTGTAATCGTCAAACCAGAACCAACGATTACACCACCGAGTGTTGTTGTGGTAGCGGCTGGAAGAGTGTACGGTGTAGGGTTGTTATTTGATAACACACCACCTGACGTTACACTCAAACCCGTACCAACTGACACGCCACCAAGTGTTGTTGTAGTAGCTGCCGGTAGCACGTATGGTGCTGCAACAGATATAATGCCCAGTGAGTTAATACTGACATTGGGACCTGCTATGACTGCACCTAAGGTTGAGGTAGTTGCAATCGGTAATGAGAACGTTGACAGTGCCTGCTGAACAAACTGTGTTGTTGCTAACTGCGTGGTGTTTGTTCCTGGAACAGGAGTCGGTGCTGTTGGGGTACCAGTCAGCGCAGGGGAGGCTAACAACGCCCCGCCGGCACCTGTAATGTCTGAGGGTTGTAGGGTTACTATACCCGTTCTGCCGTTAAAGCTTCCTACACCAGATACACCGGACGCAACAGCAGCCTGAACGAAAGCTGTGTTGGCTATCTGTGTAGTGTTTGTTCCCGGCGGAGCAGTTGGTACCGTAGGGATACCAGTAAGAGCAGGACTGGAGGCTAGTGCGCCCCCGGCTGAAGAAATATCTACAGGTTGTAGTGAAACGTCACCATACCTGCCGTTTATTGTCGATACTATAGTGGATG
>CBJLZK010000212.1:0-1980 GCA_966427515.1 uncultured bacterium
CGTCACAATTGGTGGCAATACTGTCTTGGAAGATTGCGAAATGGAGCCAAGGTCGCGCGCAACTTTGGCTTTTTTTGTGGGTAAAACGCCGGGGCGCTACTTCTGGTCCTCATACTTAGTGGCTCTGGCGTGACGTATCAAAATGGAGCTGATGCATGAATAGATGGTTGCTTTGTCTGCTGCTGATTGTGATGGCGGGATTTGCGCTGAAGGCTTCAGCGGATCATGCACCGATTAATTTTTTTGCCAGCGCAAATTACAATCAGGACGCCACGAAGGTTCGCTATCCGAGTGCCATGTCTGCGCTGCAGGCCGGCTGGGGAACCACTAACGGTTGTTTTCCTGGCTCCAATTGGACTTGGTACGGAGTCTTGCTCGGCGTCAAGATAGAGCATGCTGGCGGATACGTGGACGGCGCTCTATGGACCCCATATAGCGAAGAGTTGTGGTGCGGCAGCAATCAGGTGCTTAATGGCCCCGGGTACAACATTCACTCTTATATGGAGCAATGGTCATCGTGCTCCTCCGCTCCAGGCCCGGTCGGCCGCTATGCGGGCGGCCCATGCCCGACGCCTCCCGGGGTTGATCCAGACAAAAGTCGCGGTGCGCCACCGGTGCCATGTGTTGTCTGTGGTGATCCAATTAATGTTGCTACGGGTAATGTTTTCGAAGTAAAAACGGAATACATCGGCAGTGGCGCTTTCCCGCTGAGCTTCAGCTGGGTCTATAACAGCCTGGGCTACAGTGGTATTGCATCGCCTGCAGAAAACGTCCTGGGTGCCAATCGAACAGTCAACTATTTAAAGTTGGCGCGTGTCTATCGTGTGCCTGATGGCAGTGCGACCTCTGCTTATCTCTTGCGAGAGGATGGCAAGACGTACATTGCAGATCTTGTCAATGGCGCGTGGGTCTTTGATGCTGACGTAGATGGTGTTCTGAGCTCAACGCAGGATTCAAGCGGAAATTACACATCTCTGACTTATCTCAATGCCAACGGTGAGACCGAGGTCTATGACGCCATTGGTCACCTTCAATCGATCGCCGATCGTAATGGTCGTAGACAAACGCTGAGCTGGAATGACGCGGGCCAGTTGGTGGGCGTGCAGGATGACTTCGGTCGCACGCTCACCTTTACATACGACGGCCAGGGGAGGATTAAGACCCTAGTTCAGCCTGATGGTGGTGCCATTGGTTTTACGTATGATACAAGCAACAATCTTCAGGTCGTTACCTATCCGGATGGTAAGACGATCCAGTACAACTATGGCGAGGCTGCCAATACATCGGGGGCAACCCTTCCGAATGCGCTGACTAGCGTTATAGATGAAAGTGGCGCCACGTACTCCAGTACTTTCTACGATGCGCAAGGGCTCGCCATACGCAATTACATGGCCGGTGGCGTGTCTTCGTATGCTATCGCCTACACCACGGTCCAGGTCAGTCGGTCGAAGACTGATATTGCTAGTGCGGTGGTGACTTATCCTCTTGGCGCGACAAATAGCGTCAATTTCCTGGCCAGCCTTGGTATCAATCGGCCGACCCAGTCTGTGGCGAGCTGTGCCGGGTGCGTGTCGGAGTCGAAGAGTTACACCTTCGGAGCAAATGGCAGGGTTTCAACGAGCACCGATGGCGTGGGCGCAGTCGCAGCGAGCTCATACGATTCGAACGGATTGCTCGCGCAACATATCGAGGCTCAAGGTTTGTCCGGTCAGCGCACGGCCAACACGACCTGGGATGCCTCGCGGCGACTGCCTTTGAGTCGATCGGTGCTGGACGGCAGCGGCAATCTGGTCGCTAAGACTACCTGGGTCTATAACGCTGCTGGCCAAGTGGTAGCTAATTGCGAGGCGGATCCTGCTGTCAGCGGGGCTGCCACCTATGTCTGTGCAGTAGCGGGAACCGCGCCTCCAGGCGTTAGTCGCCGGACCTATGCTTATTGTGATGCTGTGGACGATACTCATCGCCCGGTTGTGGGGCTGC
>CBJLZK010000213.1:0-1976 GCA_966427515.1 uncultured bacterium
CCTCTTCGGTAATAGGGTGGGCTTAACAGGCTACAAGGAAGTCGACTACAATTTCCTGCGTGAAGTTAACTTTAGGACTGTTAGCGCCAGTGACCAGATGGTTATTAGCCGAGCACCAATTAAAGATTATGAGAAGAAGGTCATTATTGACCGATTCCCCCAAAGCTTGATTGTCCGTTATACAGAGTTACCAGATGGTCGTGCTGACGCAGCGCTCAAGAAAAAGCCCAAGGCAAAATCCTAAAGGTTTAAAATCTGACTGGTTATATTGATCAGCCAAATGCAACTTCGTTAATAGTGGTATTTGCTACCCAGTTTTGACATTTCTGAGCCGTCAATCTGAATAGTCGCCAGCAAGGATTCGGTATTTTTAGCAAACGACTCGGTGTCCCAGGCGCTGGCAAGACTGTGTAGCAGCCTGGTCAAGCTAGGTTCAAAGTTATTCGCTTTTGGGCGACCAAACAAAGAGTCCATCGAAAGATGGGCTTTTTGTTTGGTTTGAGATAAGACCCGGTTCTTCGACTAGGATTTGCAAAGCAGAGCGAAGCGATTCTTTTCTGTTATTATCTAAGTAAGAGGGAATATGCTATTCAAAAAAAAGACGGATACTCCAGATATGCCATCGGCGAGCGGTGGCGAAATTCTAGATATACAATGGGGCGGGTACTACGCCAGCAAAGAAGAAAGCATGTTCCGTGTATTCTGTTTACTAGACTTCAACAAAGATGCGTACCATGCTCAGTTGTTCCAGGAGAAGTTTGACCACCTACCTTCTTTTGACGAAGTCAAAGACCTTAGGCCCTCTATATGGCATGCTCCTGTTGCCGTCGGCAGCCTCCTAGGCAGGGGTGTTGCATTAATCGGGCATCATGATTTAGACGAACAGTCTTTGATGGGTTATGCAGAATACATGCGACAGATGGGTGCCGAAGAAGATGCTATCAAGGCTATGACCCACCAATTGATTGCATATAGTCACGAAGCGCCGATGAAATTCCGACTCTCACCATCGGCTAGCGGTACTGTTGTAGAGCCTGTCCAGTAGCTCTTTTTCTTTTGCCAGCTGGCTTAAGGTATTATGTAATTATGCAAACAAAATCCGATAAGGCACTGTTTCCGGTTGGTATTGGCACCTGGAATATTAGTAGCAAAATAGAAATGAATCCAAGCGCACCATACAACGGCACCCAGCCCGTATATGGGAATGAACAATCAGAGATCGAAGCCTTACGGTACTCATTATCAAAAGGCCAGAACCACATCGACTGCGCCGAAATGTACGGGGCTTTTTATACCGATGTCGTTGTGGGCAAGGCGTTAACCGAGTTTGAGCGCGAAGACCTATACATCGCAGACAAGCTGTGGAAGACAAGCGTAGGCGAGGGCAAGGTCCGCGATACTGTCGAAAAGATGCTCTGGAAGCTCGGTACTGACTACCTAGATATGCTGTATATCCACGCGCCGTGGTTTGATGCTGATTGGCAGGCGGCTATCCCACAGATTGATGAACTTATCGACGAAGGTCTGGTCCGCCACTTTGGTGTCAGTAACTTTAGCATCGAGAAGATGGAACAAGCCCAGGCAATTGCTAAGCATCCTATTATTGCTAACCAAATGAACTATAACGTCCTGCACAAGACCGAGGCCTCCCCTGAATTTCGCGGTTTCTGCCAACAGCACAATATCCAGATTGTGGCGTACCAACCGATCAAACGCCAAGAAGTATTGGCTAACCGGACTATCCAAGACATTGCTAAAAAGCATGGCGCGACTCCAGCTCAAATTGCCCTGGCATGGCTGATCGCAAAAGGTGCGTTGCCCATCCCTAAAGCAACACAGAAGCAGCACATTGATGATAATATTGCAGCCGCAAACGTAGTTCTCGACAGGGAAGACGTCCAGCAGCTAGACGCTCTTTAGCCGGCTTGCCCCTCTAAATAACAGGGGGTATGGAGGTACTTAGAAATTTATATGTT
>CBJLZK010000214.1:0-1973 GCA_966427515.1 uncultured bacterium
AACAGGGGTATGGGCCTGCGTTACACCGCACTTTTTCTGCTCACCGTTTTTTGGGTGAGCATGCTTGTACCAGCCGCTTCAGCACTCGGAGCGGTGTACGAACAGACTCAGACCACCAAGGCGGCAACAGCTCAAGCCACTGCCAACAATAATCACACAAAGCCTAACTCGCACATCAAACAGATCGATCCCAAAGTCGCTAATAAGCCGATGGTGCAAAATTACCCTGGTGCTATGCAAACGGCCAAACTTGTTAATACTCCCTCCGCCGACTACAACAAATCAGGAGACTCGCCAATACCCGGTTTACCTGGGCTTACTAAGCAGACCTCTCTTGCCTCTGCTACGCCCGGTCTGCAAGCCAAGCAGCCCTCCAAGCCCACTTACAAACAAGAGGAGTTGATCAATAAACGCACAGCAAACTCTAGCACCTTCCGCAATCAGGATGGTTCATATACCACCAAACTCTACCGCTCACCTAAGTTCTTTAAGCAGTCAGGACAGTGGCAGGCCATCGATACTACCCTTATCGAAGACAAAAACGCCGGAGATTCAGGCAATATCGCCGGTAAGGCCTGGGGCGACGTCGAGTCTTGGTTCTCATCAACAACTACGTACACTATTAAAAACAACGACTGGCAAGCCCGCTTTGCGCCAAGCGACGCTGGACAAGGCATGATCCGTATCAAGCAGGGCGACAGCCAAGTCGGCTTTTCGCCCGTAAACGCAAACAGTGTTACCCCAGTTATCACCACCGCAAGCAATGGCAACCAGACCGTACATTACTACAATCTCTGGCCGGGTGTCGACGTTGAATATGCAGTGCTTTCCGCAGAGTTAAAAGAAAACATTATTATCAAGAACAAAAATTCGACCTCTGACTTTGCCTTCAAGCTAACGGGAGGTTCACTTCAGAAGACTACCGATAAAACTAGTGGCCAATCGTTATACAACATTAATGGTGCGCTCGGCAACGACTTCTCGATTGCACCATTCAATATCAGTCTGAATAAATACGGCCTCGAAGCTCGCCAAAAGCTAACGCATTCATACGACAACGGCGAGCTCAAGATCAGCGTCGACAGAGATTACCTAAATAGCCTGCCAGCTAATGCTTTTCCGGCAGTGGTTGACCCAACTACGGTTAGGAACAGTGCATTTGGCACGCGTGCAAGCGGCAACTACTATTCTTTTAAGAGTGATGGCTACGTCTGCGATTCGACTGTCTGTAATCCGTATGCTGGATCTGTGCTTGACTCGCAAGGTATCTGGCGGGTCTGGCGTAGTGCTATTTTCTCGGACTATAGTTTTGTTAAAGGGCACCAGCTCAACTCGGCACAGCTACACCTTACGCAACGTCTAGGGCTCGCAGTATCTGGCGATACGAATACTCGCGGCTTTGACGCTCGGTATGCGCCTTGCTTGGGATTTGACTGTGAGGGAATGCATGGTGGTTCAGCGGCAATCAACACCGTCGGTGACATCAATGTCACGAGTGTATACCAAAATCGCATCACCGCAGGCGATTGGAACGCTTGGCTCCTGATTTCCGGCGAAGAAGGTGCGTATACCAGCTACAAAAACTGGGATCCAGACAACTCCTATGTTCAGTTCACATACACCGATGTCATTCCTGCACCTTCGCTGATAACTCCAACCGACGGTCAAGTCTTCGTTGACCCGCAGGTGTCATTTACGTCAACGACGGGTACTAACCCTGCAACTGGCACGCCACTCCAATATATCTTCTGTGTCAGCACTGCAACTAGCTGTAATGGTGCAGTCATGGTATCTGGCCTGCAAACAAGTTCCCAGTGGACAATTCCCGATGGGATGCTTCAGGACGGTAACACCTATTACATCCAGGTTGAAGGCTATGACCCTTCGGCGCAGGTGTATGGCTCGTGGGGTGTGCCTACATCTTTCAAGATTGATTCCCGAACAGGGAAGGACAGTACCCAGGTTTCTGACAC
>CBJLZK010000215.1:0-1957 GCA_966427515.1 uncultured bacterium
CACAAAGTCCCGGATGCGTGCCTACGAGCAATTCCGTAGGGCAACGCTTATAAATTTACTCCTTACGCAGTACTTTATGTTTTCGCGTATACAATTCGGCGCCCTGCCAGGCTTTGCTTTTAACTTGGTGCTACTGGGGTTGATCAGCTACGCTATCCGCCAAGAGCATCGTTTGCGCGCTACAAAAGCCAAAAAGCTTAGCGTTTAACATTCGCGATAACTTCCCCGACTACCTTGGCGGAATGGGCTAATTGGCCCGTTTCTGCCTCGTCCAGAGGATAGCCGTCCAGAATACGCACGCCATTGCTACTGACGAGTGACGGCAAGCCCAGTACAACATTATTAAGACCATATTCGCCTTCTACCAGCGAACACACCGGGAAAATACTGGCAGTATTACGCTGCAAAGCCTCCACGATTTTGGCCACGACATGACCGATGCCATAGTAAGTTGATTTTTTGGCTTCGATAATCTGGTACGCCGCTTGGCGGATGTCTTCGTCTATCGTTTCGAGCACGCTTGGGTTAAAGCCAGGAAAGTCCCGCACAGGTATGCCACCTATGGTAATGTGCGACTTTACCGGGAAAGATGAATCACCATGCTCGCCCAAGATATATCCATGCACATG
The DNA here is from genome assembly GCA_966427515.1 of uncultured bacterium. Lineage (GTDB taxonomy): Bacteria > Patescibacteriota > Saccharimonadia > Saccharimonadales > UBA4665 > JARIHD01. Next base: position 630 of record CBJLZK010000215.1, read on the forward strand.
CTTTTGTGAGATATGCAGGCTATTCGCCAGCGTCACGCGCAAACGTGCAGTGTCCAGCGTAGTGCCTGTGCCAAATACCCGTTCTTTGGGTAGGCCCGACTCTTTGAGCGCTACATAGGTCAGCACATCAACAGGGTTAGCCACTACCACAATATAGACCGGCTTGCCTTGGCGCATTACCTTGGATACGACATCACGCATAATTCCTGCATTGATATCAATGAGCTCCAGGCGGGTCTGGCCTGGCTTTTGGGGTGCACCACTGGCTATAACAATAATGTCATTTTCTTTAATGTCGTCGTAATCACCAACACGCACTTGCACGCCATTAGTAAAAGCTGTGGCGTGGTTGATATCCATGGCTTGGCCGCGCACCAAATCCTCGGCTACATCGATCAAGACAATATCGCTTGCTGCTTCGGTAATTGCCAATGCCTGCGCGGCAGTTGCGCCTACCATGCCACCACCACCAATTACAAATACACTTCGCTGGCTCACCTTGAGACCACCTTTCTTTTACTACTGTGACGTCGTTGACGTATTAGTAGAGCTAGAGTTTGTAGTACTAGAATTATTATTCGTGCCAACTGCCAAGAGCTGGGAAACATAGGCTTGTATTTCGCCATAGTCCGATAGGCCCGCTGCAGGCACCAGGACGTCCTGGCCGTAATACATCTTGCCTGTCAGTAAGTTCTTGCCATTTGCGTTGTTAAGACTGTCGGATTGGACCTTTGAACTTGGGATCTGCTTGGACAGGTCATACAGCCGCCGTACCTCGCTGGCTTTCAGGTCGGTCTGGACGTTACTGCCCATAGAATCGAGGAGCTGGCCTAACTTAATAGGGTTAGATAAGGTACTAATTGACGTTGCTTTGTCTTTGATACCCAGCAAAATCTTACGCTGGCTTTCGGTACGCGTAAAGTCGCTGGCAGCATAGCCATAAGACCGCCACGAATCACCACGAGCCCTGGCAAGGTCAAGTGCCTGGCGTCCCGTAAGGTGTACTGGGCCATTTGGCAGGTTGACCAGGGGTTGGTGTGTTTGCAGGTCTGGGCTTGGGTCATACAAGCCGCGTGGGTCGCTGCTTTGGATGGTGATATCTATACCGCCGACAGCGTTTACCGATTGCTCAAGGGCGCTGTAGTCTACTAGAGCGTAGTATTGGAACGTAATATTGAATTTCTCCGAAATAGTTTTTTCCAGCAGCCCCATGCCGCCAGTGGCGTAACCGCCCTCGCTGAAGTTATCGTGCTTGCCGTCTACATAAGCTTCGTTAATCTTGGCATAGCCATGCCCTGGAATATTGACGTATAGGTCACGTGGCACGC
>CBJLZK010000216.1:0-1953 GCA_966427515.1 uncultured bacterium
GCAGTCAGCAAGTCGACCATCGGTCTCCCATACTTCATTTCCATCATACTTGGCATAGCTGTCGCTGGCGGTACGCTCATGTTTAGTGGCGTTTCTGGGGCACACCTTAACCCAGTTATTACTTTGGGTTTGTGGTCGGTCCGCCGCATCAAGACCGTACCAGCAGTTGTCTACATCGCTTCCCAATTCTTGGGTGCCATTGCAGCCTACTTCCTGTACACCTACTTTATCGGCCAGACCTGGCACAACAGCGGTTCATTCGAAGGCCGCGTGCTTGTAGCCGAAGCAGTCGGTGCCTTTGTATTTAGCCTTGGTTGGGCAGCAACTGTATACCACCGCCTTGAGACTAGCAAAGCTGCCGCCGTTCTCGGCGTATCTTTCTTGCTCGCTGTCTTTGTATCATCAGCAGGCGCTGGCGGTATCGTTAACCCTGCCGTTGCCTTTGGTGCCCGCCTGTGGGTATGGGGTACTTACGCCCTTGGCCCAGTCCTGGGTGCTGTGATCGGTTTCAACCTCTACAGCCTACTCTTTGCCCCTAGCTCAGAGCTTGTAGCCGAAGAAGAAGCCGTGATCAAGGCCGCTAAGGCCGACAAGCCGGCCGCCAAGACTACCAAAAAGAAGTAGTTCTTCCGGATCTCAAAACCAAAAAAGCCACCACGACCAGGGTGGCTTTTTTGGTTGGTAAGTATTTCTAGTATTTGGTAACGACCCAAGCGCTGCCGTTCCAATACTTGGCAGGCTTAACTACCCAAGCTGACCCGTTCCAAACCTTAACAGGCTTAACTACCCAAGTGCTGCCATTCCAGACTTTGACATTACCGGATGCTGTAGTGCCCGTGCCAAACATCCAGTCCGAGAAGATGGTTACTTGAGCGTTATTCTTATCGGCCCACACGACTGGCTTGGTGAACTGGTAGGTGCGCATATTAGTCCGGCGATACCGAAAGAAGTTAGAAGTAAAAGGGCTATCACCGCGACCTGACGATCCAGCCATATGTTATCCTTGTGTCCAAACTACCTGCCCAGAGACATTGGAAGCTGTTGTAGTCGACGGAATAAAGATCAAAAATGGTACCGTACCGTTGTAGATACGAGGAAAACCAGCAGTAATGGCGTCAATGGCATTGGGTGTGTTACCGCCGGTTAATTCCAGTGCCGCAAGTACGCGGTAGGCCACCATATTCATGGTGCCGCTCAGCCAAGAGGTTGAGAGCGTTACTGACTGCAGTGACCGTACACCGGTATCGCCTGATTGCAGGCCGATTGGATAAAATGCACCGGCGGTTGGTGACGAAGCAGTTGCAAAGGAGTTAGTGGCCGATCGGCTTGCTGTGCCCGCAGAGTTGGTATACGAGATGGTAATCGTGGGTGCGGCTGCACCAGCGGCTGCAGAAATTTCCAGTCCCAGTAGCACGCTGTCGCCATTTGTCACACCATTGGCATCGCGAGCAGGCCACGCTGGGGTAGTTGAGCTTTGGGCCGTAGTCGAGGTGATGGTATAGCCGCCGTTGTGCCATAATCGGTCGCACAACAGCAATGTACCAGCAATTGTAGCCGACGCCTGCAGCCTAGCAAGATAAGTGTTAAGGCCAGCCGTGGGGTCAGTAAATGGTATCTGGCCGTTAACCTGTGCGCTTGAGCTCGACAACGCTACGCCATTTAAGGTTGTATCGTACGAACCTGCTCCTGGGTTGCCCGCCAGTCCCCACAGTGACTGTGGCCGCCCTGCTGCCATTGTTGGGGTGGCTGCTTTGGCGAAGTAGCGCGGCCATTGCATGCCTGCGATTGCTCCATCGAGTGTGGTAATTGCCATGTTGTTGAACTCCTCTCTGTCTTTCTGTATCTAGTTGGTGTCTATCCAAATATCCCCTACGGTAGGGCTGCTTGGTGCGGTTGTACCAACGGTCATGTTGGCGGTTGTGGTAGATTGGACTACTCCGGTCACATCCATCG
>CBJLZK010000217.1:0-1943 GCA_966427515.1 uncultured bacterium
AGCTTGGGACGAAGAGCTCAATATGGCAGTCCTGCCGGCGGGCGTAGAGCAGGGAACTGGCGAAAGTAAATACCAGGCATTAGTGGCGCATAGTACTTTGAGTCACGATGACCTTATGGTTCCGCAGTTGTGCTTCGACGCTAGGCCACAGGAATATCAGACTAGGGTAGGGAATGTATACGGCACCGGTTTTTATGTGGCTAACCGCCGTGAGGCTGCCCTGCGCCGCGGGCAAATGAGCCAAGGCAGGGAAATCGGTGCATTCTTGACAGCTCCGTTTAACAAGCGCGAAGTAATGGATAGCCGCCGCCGTTTAACGCAGGAGGTGTTGCACCTCGGCGGCATGGTGGCAACAGAGATAGTGCTGCCTAAGCTTTTGGGTGTGCGCCGGGTGGCCCGCACTATTGCTAATCATGCAGATGCCAAGATGGAAACGAACGGCGCTAGGCTACGCCTCTTAAATGAAGCGCCTAGGGGTAGGGCAGAGAAGCTAGCGTACGAGGACGACTGGCAATATGGCCTGGTACCGCCACAATATGTGCTAGCCAGGCTCAGCATGGCACGAATCGGTACCTATGACTGGCCAAACAAAGCGCCAGCGCAACATAGCGCGCTCACTATGTATACACAAAAATTCTGGCAAGCTGCGGTACGAAATGCCAGAAGTATGCGGCTGCTTAACGCACCCAGAAAATCGTTTACATCGAAAGGTTAGGGGAGACCTCAAGAATCAGTGGGTCGGATATAGGCCGATGCAGCAGATGGTGGTAGCTACCTAGGGCTGCAATCATTGCGCCGTTGTCGCCGCACAATTTGAGGTCGGTATACTCGATAGGGCAGGGCAGGCGGTCTGCGAGCTGCTTCCGTAATTCGCTGTTGGCTGCGACACCGCCGCCGATAACGACACTATGTGGCAGGAATTCATCGTATGCCAGTAATACTTTGTCGACAATGGTTTCGCAGGCTACGCGCTGGAAGCACGATGCAATGTCTGCCTTCTGGGCATCATTTAAGAGCCCTGGAAGCTCTGTGGAGGGCAAGGAGTAATCTTTGCCAACTAATTCCTGCGCAAGCCTTAGAACGGCCGTTTTGACGCCAGAAAAGCTAAAGTCATATTTGCCTTCCATGCGGGCCTTGGGCAGATGATAAGCATGGGGATTGCCGTGCTGGGCTAGTCGCGACACATTTATGCCGCCCGGGTAGGGAAGGCCGAGGATTTTGGCGACCTTATCGAAGGCTTCGCCAATGGCATCATCTTGGGTTTGGCCCAAGAGAGTATAATTAAAGTGATCCCGCCATAGGACCAACTGGCTGTGGCCACCGCTGACAATTACGCCAAGCATCGGGAATTCTGGTTGTTTACTCGGAAGTTTATAGTCAAGTTTCGGGGCTTCGGTAATAAAGTTGGCGTAGATGTGGCCCTCGACATGGTTGACGGCGTAGAGTGGCTTGTTCTTTACCAAAGCAAGGGTGCGTGCAGCCAGAACACCAATGAGTAGGCTGCCAAGTAGGCCGGCGCCGTACGTGACGGCAATGGCATCGATATCATCCCAGTCGCAGTCGGCATCACTCAACGCTTGGGTGATGACGGGCAGGATAGCCTCGATATGACTGCGGGCTGCAATTTCGGGGATTACACCACCGTATTTGGCGTGTAAATCCATACTGCTAGCCACGACATTACTTAATAGGCGGCGCCCGTCTTCAACAACTGAAGCTGCCGTTTCATCACAACTCGACTCAATGCCCAGGACCTTCATATTTATTCAAGCTTAGCACAAAACACTATTTATTGGATGCATGCAATTAGCTAAAAACACAAAAATAGTAACTAGTAATTGACAAAATGAAGCGTTTATGCTTGAATGGTATTAGTAAAACACAAAAACAAAAAACGACAACAAGGACAAGGACAACCAACCATATGAGTAACCCAAACTTTC
>CBJLZK010000218.1:0-1922 GCA_966427515.1 uncultured bacterium
GTGACTGCTGGATGATGTGGTCTAGACGAGCGATACGTGAGCCGCGCTGCACTCAAGCTGGCGTCGGTGGCCCAGGTGCTGCACCTAGACTTTCAGAATAAAGTAATGCTAGATGTCGGTAGCTCGACAGGTGGTTTTACTGACTATGCGCTCAGGCATGGCGCCCGCAAAGTGATTGCTGTGGATGTTGGCACCGATCAACTACACCCTAGCCTGCATGGTGACACCCGTATAGAGCTGCACGAGCAGACTGATATCCGTGACATAAAACATCTAAGTGACGCACCAGATCTTGTAGTGATCGACGTGTCATTTATTAGCCTGCGCGAGGTCTTGCCTCACATCGCGACACTTTGTACGCCGCAAACCAAAATTATCGCTATGGTCAAACCACAATTCGAGGCAGTGGCTGCTAATCTTAAACACAAGGGCGTGATCAAGAATGACAGGATGCGCCGTGACATCCTTAAGGATTTCGAAAACTGGGCCCGGCAATACTTTGTACTTGCCGATAAGGCAGACTCCGACATTGCTGGCTCAAAGGGTAACGTAGAACGCTTTTACTTTCTTAAGAAAGCCTGATGACCAAACACCGGTAACCATGGTAAAGATGGTTATGTTTTGCTAAGCTATTAGCTATAGAAAGTGTGAGTAAGCACATGCCAGAGAGGGCTCCCAACTTATCCAAGAAAGCCTTTATCACGATCCTGCTTGCCATGGTCGTGGTCTTTGCTGGTGGTGGCATTATTACTTGGCTTAAGACACCTGGTTCGGCAAAATCTGCGGGCATGGTCTTTATGACCGGCTTAGCAAACGGTAAAGCTACTGCCACCTACAAGCAATTGTCGGCGGGGATGCACCATATGTATAGCCCTGACAGATGGATGGCCTATGTTAAAACCATCGGCCCTACCAGTTCCAAACCAGTTTTTGTGCGCCAGACTACGGTCGTTGACAGGTTTAATGTATATCCGACGGGCAGTAATCCACAGCGGCTTGTGTACAATCTACGTATAAATCATCGCGACTATCAGGTAGAAACGGTTATACTTAGACAGGACGGTTCCTGGAAGGTCGATGACCTCCAGGGCAGCTACAAGTAATGAAACAAACCTTCAAGCGACTACAAATTGGCACACTGGCAATACTTAGTCTATTGTCGATGGCTATCGCTATATTTCCGATCCATGTTCCCAAAGCCGAAGCTGCCGGCGAAACATATACCTGGAAGAATTACAACACGATTACTGTTTCTGGAGGAAATTTTAAGTCACCCGTGGACTATAAGTTAGTCCAAGGCTCAAATCCTCAGCGGTTTATGACCGATTTTAATCCAGTTATTAAACCGGGATGCAACCTTGCACTTACGATTACTTTGACGAGTGATACTTCAGCTACTCTTTCTGCACCGCTACCAATTCCGAACCCGCCTGTCTCGGCGTCTCCGGTTGGCTATTCTGGTTGTGATGAGTGGTACCCCAAAAAAAACAGGCCGCTGTATCCTGGGGTTTCGGCTAGCTACAACGGCCAGACCGTAACCATTGGCGGTACCCGGGGTCCTGACGCTAATCAGACCGAAACTGATCTGCAAAAGGAAGTGGTCGTGGTGGTTAATTCACCCAACCCAAATAGCCAATCACCAAATACGATTGGTATGACTATTAAAGACTCAGCAGGCAAGGTGGTAGCCACCGCAAATCCCGCCAAAGAGGCTTCGCTAGGTAGTACGACGCCAGGTACTTGGAATTATGTTGATCCGACCCAACAGCCTGTGTACTACCTAGGTGACTTCCACCTGGACCCCGGGAATTACTTAGTCTGTGCCGATATTGTTATTGCTGACTGCCGCAAGTTTACCAAGGTGAAATTCCAGTCGCTTAACCTGCAGTATGGCGATGACTCGACGCAACGGACCCTAGAAG
>CBJLZK010000219.1:0-1908 GCA_966427515.1 uncultured bacterium
ATGTTAGCCTTGGCCTTACGTTCTTCGCGAAGCTCTTTGGTGAGTTCGGTGAGTTGCTCGGTCAGTTTTTTGTTGCTCTCTTTGGCACTTTCGGCATCTTCCTTTAGGGATTTAACCAGTAACTCTTGCTCTAGGTTGGCACGCTTAAGCCTGGATTCAGCTTCGGCTTCGAGCTTCTTTTTGGTAAGTTCAAGTTCATCCTGGGATTGTTTATCGAGCAGCGCTTTTTCGTCGGCTAGGCGCTTCTTGGCGGCAGCGTCTGCTTCGGCTCGTACTCTCTCTAGCTCGGCCTCGTGCTTTTTGTGCTCAGCAGTCAACACCTGGGCCTCGATTTGCCCTTGCAGCGCGGCACTAATCTCAATCTCTTCCCCACAACTCTTACAAACGATGGTATTCATATATACCTATTATGACATGTACACCGGCGAGGGATACAGCAGTACATGAAATCACAACAGTAATGACTACCTAAAGCTGGGCTAGCCCAACAACATAATTCTTGCCATAAAACTTGGCGCAGTTCGGACATGTGGTGTAGTAAAAGTACACTTTGTGGGGCTTGATGTTCTTGGAGCGCAAACTATTCAGCAGGTATTCGTGCCACTTTGGCGCGTCACGATAAGGGCCCTCAAAGACCCGGGCCATAAACGTTCCTGTTAACTCTACGGATTTGAGGCCAGGTACTGGCTTGCTAACGGCAATGAAGTGATCTGCCCGCCAGGGCGTTACGTCTTCGGACAGTATGATATATTCGTCATCGATCTTCGCGCCAGCGCTGTCAATTTTGGCCATCGCATTGCGCATCACCGATCCCATATTCAAGGGTACATGCAGGAAACTACGCGTCGAAACGCAGGCAAACAGCTTGTCTTGGAACTTAAACGTTTCGCCATCCCACTTATCGGGCTCAAATTTTGGGCAACAGCCTGTAGGGGCTGCCTTGGCGTTTTGTTTTGGCAGATGATTGACAGTGTACATAGCGACCTCCCCTGTAGTAACACTTTTAGTGTAGAGGCTTTTACATCAATTGTCTGTGGTGGTGGTCACTACTAATAGTGTTGTAAATTTGTGCATAAAATTCCATACATCGATGAGGTGCAAAGTATGTCATACTACCCAGACTATGAAGCTACGCAAATACCGTTGGTCTAAACATTACGAAGCCGCCGAAGAAGAACTCAACACCTTACTCGCAGGTAAACACATCGATGCTGAACGTTGGACAGCTGATAGTATGCAGGGCATCGAGCCAAGCGTCTCGACTGCCGACAAGCAAATCTGGTGCGCCGAAGGTTCAATTGTCTTTAGTGTTGGCGACCACAAATACTCACTGCAAGCTGGTGATGCCATCGACATCCCCGCAGGCAGCAACTACGAAGCGGTGGCCGGCATTAGCGGCAGCACCTGCTACGAGTCATAGGCTATAACTGGTCTTTTAGGTAAGCTTCACCAGTCCCAAGATATGGCGCAACTCTGTGTGCTTTGTCGTGCAGTAATGCCCGCTCTGCAGCACTAGCCTTTTTGTAGAGGCGCTTGAGTTGACGTAGTTTTGAGGCGCGTTCACGCTTCATCTTGAGCTGGATGTTCCTACTTTTTCTGCTTAATCCACCCATACTTGTATGGTAGCAGCGTTCGCTAGCGGATGGGGCGGTTTGGCCGTTTTGCTGGCAAGTTTCTCCAGGCCGCGTTAAGCTGCTGTTTTGGTTTTGAGCGGTTTGTCGCTATAAAAACGTCGTTTGATAAGCTGGGCGCATACCAAGTAAACAGCCACAATAGCGCATAGGGTAGCAATCTGATGCGGCTGCAAAGCGCCAAACTTGAACCAGCTACGGATCGGCAACATTGCCGCCGACACCGCGCCGACAATAACCAGCGTGATGGTTAGGATAAGCGGCAGGCTGGCGCGGC
>CBJLZK010000220.1:0-1897 GCA_966427515.1 uncultured bacterium
GGTCATGGTCGTATTCATGTTACGGCCATCTTTTAATTCATCGTTGGTCGAAATAACATATGCTGCTTCACTCACCTTGGAGTCGTGTTGAGCATCAAGTTGTTGGGATGTAATCCTGGAGCCTTCGTAGGCCATACAAACCGGCACCGCAATGTCATACAGCGGGTTCAGCCAGCCGACAACAGTTTTGGCCATACTTGCCATACTGTCAGGATTAAGTGCGCTTTGGACGGCATTATTAACGGTGTCAGGCACATCCGCGCCTTGGTCCACCATTTGCCCAATGGCATTAGGGTCATTTCTCGCCTCCGTCAAGGCCTCGTCTGCCTGTTGTGCTACCTGCTTTTCGTCGGTAATCATACCGTTAATACCACCGTCACGGTGGGCTACATCAAAGGTCTCTTCTTCGATGGCAATCTTGGCATCGCGGTCGCTGAGCGTACCTCCATTGCTCGAAAAGTCTTCTGTTAATTTGATCCGTTCTTCCTTTAACGTGTCCAGCTCGGTTTTAATAGAGGCCATCTGGTTCCGGGTATCTCTTAACGCCCCCAGCAAGTCCTTTAGCTCGGCACTCTTAGCCTGGAAATCATTACTCAACAGGTCATATTTTTCGGCAGCATCAGCAACCTGCGACAGTAATTCTTCACTCGGGTTGCCAGTTGTTTGCTGAAGTGCTGCCGATGCAGCATTCCAGGAGTCACGTGCTCCCTGCCACTCCTTATACAGAGCCTGCCAGTCAGGATAGGTTTGCTGGTGTTGTGAATAGAGCCCATTATACTGCTCGACCAGGGCGTTATATTGCTTAATAAGTTCGTTATATTTGGTGGTATTAGTTACTAGATCCTGATAGATCTTTTGTAGCGCAGCACTCTGGTTGTCCTTACCCAGATATTTACTGGCGACCATGCCTTTCAGGCTCGCTCCGGCTGCCTCCAATACCTGTTTTGTCGCTAAGGTTCGTGTGAGGATTGGAATTTTGGGGTCATGGGCTTTCATCGCGGCATCGACAGCGTCAGCAATTGTCTTGTATTTATCGAGCGTTTGGAACGGGTGGATTATCTTGTCGAACTTACCCGTGGGCACCGGCACTTCAATCTTGGACCTGAAGTCTTCATTCGGTGCCAGTGTAATCGAAACTAACTTTTGCCGCCCTGTAAATGTCGTTTTGTAGTTGTACTGGATGCGGTCGGCTGCCTCCATACTCTGCAGCACGCGGTTAGGACGCAGGCGGTTAATGCCATCAAAGATCCGGTATTTGCCATACCGCTGCGTCGCGGCTTTGTACTCTTCGTCTGTCAGTGTATCTAGGGCGTTTTTTTCGCCGAGCACGTTATTGACACTGGTGCGGTATTGACGGGTTAACTTAGCAAAACGCCAAGCGGCCACATTCTCGACGAAGTGTGGAATTTTGAGCGCGGCCATAAGGAACAAAATCAAGGCGAGGATCGGAAAAATGCCAGCCCCCAAAATGCCACCAGCAACCAGCTTTTTCTTGTGTTTTTGCATGTAGCTGCGGGCCTTGCCCCACTTGGGCCCAGTATTGGTATAAGAAAACGAACCATCTTTGTTAGTCTTTTTTTCGCGGCCCCTGGACTCTTTGGAGGCAAGTCCCGACAAACCCCCAGCGGCTAGACCGGCGGCGCCGTGGCGTCCACCGTCTTCTTCTTTATTTCGAAGCTGGCGTGCACCAAGACTGCGGCTAGCGGGATTAAAATTAACGCCATTCTGGCCAGTACTGCTATCTTCGTAGCCTCGCTCATCGTAGGTATTTTCTTCAGGCTGAAACCCATAACTGGTTTCGCCACCATCATTCCCCTCGTTGTGCTCAGAATCACTAGCCATGATAGTTATGCTTTACGCACTATTATACTCCGCTATATGGGTGACCGGCCGATAA
>CBJLZK010000221.1:0-1893 GCA_966427515.1 uncultured bacterium
CGTCACTGGGATTTGTCATGCTAGGGCTGTTAATGACTGTGGCTTTTGTGCTGGTGCCTTCGATGCAGCTAACGGTGCGCAAAGCCCAGTTTGCTTCGATGCTAGCGCCAGCTGTCGTGAAGCTGCTGTATTACATTCACGGGCCGCTAGATAAGGTTGTGCATGTTGTTGGCCGTTACCGTGAGCTAACACGGCACAGTCGGATGTACGAAAAGCAGGATTTGTTTGAGTTGCTGGCCCGCCAAAAGCAACAGCACGACAACCGCATCCATCCTGACGAACTTGAGCTAGTCGAGCAGGCGTTGGCATTTACCGACAAACAAGCGGTTGATGTGACCCGGCCGCGCCAGGAAGCGCCACTTGTTGATGCCGACGATACCATTGGACCAATCCTGCTAAATCAATTACACAAAAGTGGCCAAAGTTCTTTTTTGGTATACAAGGACAAGAAAGAGAACATTATCGGCTCGCTGTCTTTGCGTGATGCTGTAGCCGCCAAGCAAGGCGGCAGGGTATTTGACCTGGTACGGGGCGACCTGACGTTTGTGAACGAAGACTTTACATTGCGCCAGGTCTTTACGGCGCTGCAAAAGACAGACCAATATGTGGCAGTGGTTATAAACAAGTTCGAAGAGTTCGTGGGTATGATTACCATGAGCGACCTTATTAAGGAGCTTCTGGGCCAAAGCGATGACGAAGCTGTTCTGCATTATGATAACCGTAGTGAAGTTGCCGCTTACAAGCCAAAAGAACCAGAGCCAGAGCGCCAGGCTGATGCCGAAGCCGAAACAGCTCCAGAACCTGTAGAGATCCAGGACCAGCCCGAATCCGAGCCAGCCGAAGACCCCCAGGAAACCAAAACTACTTCCCCTGATACAACAGAGGTGGTAGAATAGGCGCAATGAGTATGGTATTTGTGACCAATATGAATCCCTGGGTCGGCGAGCAGAGCTTGGCGGCTCTTCTTGCGTAGCCGACCCCCGGTTAGCCGCAAAAATATTCAATAGGAGATCTCATGAGAACTTATACAGAAGCTGCGGTGCAGCATATTGGCGAACAAATAGAAGTAAAAGGCTGGGTGCAATCCCGCCGCGATCATGGTGGCCTAATCTTTATCGACCTGCGTGACCACACTGCTGTTTTGCAGCTTGTCATCCACCCAGACAAGGCTGAGGCATTTAAGCTGGCCGAGTCAGTCCGCGACGAATATGTCATTAAGGCTGTCGGCACCGTAAACAAGCGTGGTGAAGGTTTGCAAAATCCAAACATCGTTACTGGCACTGTCGAGCTGATGGTTGACGAGCTAACCTTGCTCAACAAGTCCGAGCCGCTGCCAATTTTGGTGAACTCTGACCAAAACATTAGCGAAGACCTGCGCCTTAAATACCGTTACCTGGATCTGCGCCGTCCAAAGATGCAGTACATGCTAAAAAAGCGTGCCGAGTATTTCTCGATGATGCGCGCCTACATGGAGGCCCATGACTTTATCGAAGTGGCTACACCAATCTTGGCTAACTCTAGCCCAGAAGGCGCCCGTGACTTCTTGATTCCGTCGCGCGTCCACCCTGGCAAGTTCTACGCTTTGCCCCAAGCTCCCCAGCAGTTCAAGCAGTTGTTGATGGTCGGTGGTATCCCACGGTATTACCAGATGGCGGCTTGTTTCCGCGACGAAGACCCCCGTGCCGACCGCTTATACGGTGAATTCTACCAACTCGACCTAGAGATGGCTTTTGCTGAAGACGGCGAAGAAATCCGCGCACTTACCGAGCCCCTTATTAAAGATCTGGTAACCAAGTTTGGCAATAAGCGCTTGCTATCCGAAGACATCCCACGTATCCCTTACCAAGAAGCCATGGACCGCTACGGTTCCGACAAGCCAGACCTCCGGTTTGG
>CBJLZK010000222.1:0-1847 GCA_966427515.1 uncultured bacterium
CGACAATAGCGCTACTGCAAAGGTCCAGGCTTGGAGTTGCAACAACTCCGCCGCACAGCACTGGTCTGTTGGCGGCCTGCGGATTAAGCATCAAGAGGACTGTCTTGGCGTAGCGGGAAATGCCGTACTGGCCGATTCACTCATAACTGTTGCGCCGTGTTCAGATGCCCCAGGGCAGGTGTGGTTGTCGGAACAGGGCGGATACCGCAACCCACACAGTGGTTTATGCTTGAACGACCCAAATAATGCCCTGGGCGAACAGCTCACTATTGCTAGCTGTCGCAACCTGAACAAAGCTAACGAAATCTGGACACCTGTAATTATCCGTGGCAAGCAAGTGCAAAAAGCTGATACTTCTTGCACTGGCGACAAGAGCGCAAAAATTGCTTGTTATGCTGCCAAAGAATGGGCTACTTGGCAGGCCCCTGGTGCTGATCACAATGCTCTGCTAAATATGTACACCGTTAACGTTCCATACGAAGCTTGGTGTGCAGACTTTGTGAGCTACGTCTACAAAGAGGCTGGCTACCCCTTCACCCAAGGCGAAACCAATGGCTGGAACGAAAACGACGCCAACAAGATTGAGAGCATGGGCTTTACCCGTCACGACCCCAGCAACTACATACCAAAGACTGGAGATATCGCCTACTTTGATTACGATGGCGGCCATGTCGAAATTGTGGTTAGCGGCGGTAAGACACCTACCTTTATTTACGGCAATTCGGGCACTACCGACCCTGCTACTGGCAACGGCCTGATGGCAGCCAACACTATTACTAGCGATGGCCCGACCGGCAGTCTCCAGTACTATCTGTCGCCACAGTAACCCAATTGCTATGGGACCAAGCATATGACGAATTTGCCGGATAGTAAGAATTTTAGTATAATCACATCTGTTATGAACTACCGCACGCTTCATCATGTGCATAGCCAGCCGGGCCGAGCCTAGGTAGTTTTACGTTTGCCAAACAAACCCAAAAACCGCCGGTTCGCCCGGCGTTTTTCTTTGAAATTTGATACAATCACCTTAAGAAGAAGGAAATCTATATAACCTATGGCACTACCAACCCAACCATACAAAGGGGCACGTGACTTTTACCCCGAAGATAAACGTTTACAAAAGTACATGTTTGGCGTTATCCGCAAAGTAGTAGAACGCTACGGTTACGAAGAGTACGATGCCCCTATCCTGGAGCCACTCGAACTGTATTTGGCCAAGACTGGCGAGGAAATCGTTAACGAGCAAACATATGCCTTCGAAGACCGCGGTGGCCGCCGAGTGGCTATCCGCCCCGAAATGACGCCTACTGTTAGCCGCATGGTAGCCGGCAAACGCCAAGAGCTGGGCTATCCGTTGCGCTGGTACAGCATTCCGAACCTATGGCGCTATGAGCGTCCACAACGTGGCAGGTTGCGTGAGCACTGGCAGCTTAACGTTGACCTCTTTGGTCTCGAAGACATGAAGGCCGAAATGGAGCTGATCCAGATTGCCGACGATATCTTAAAGAGCTTTGGTGCTACACATGATATGTATTCGGTAAAGGTAAACAGCCGCAAGCTTATGGACTTTATCATGCAGGACTACCTAAAGATGAGCGAAGTCCAAATGCACATGGCGAGCAAGCTGATCGACCGCATGCACAAGATGCCGTTGGCCGAATTCCAGGCCGAAGCCGAGGCTATCTTTACGCCTAGCCAGCGTGACGCAGGGTCGCACAACAAGCTGATTGGTGTGCTCAAGACCAAGCAGTTGCACCACTTGCCAGAAGTTATCCGGGAAAGCGACGCAGCCCAGGAGCTCAAGAAGCTCATTGATATGCTCCACGAAGCACGTATCCCTAACGTAG
>CBJLZK010000223.1:0-1840 GCA_966427515.1 uncultured bacterium
AGTCAGGTAAGAAGCTGTAGATGGGGTTGGTAAATGAACTGCCCAGTTTGACCCGTATGGCGAAAAAGAACCTGCTGTCGGAGAACCAACTGCTGTTAATGTGTAGTTAGTGGCCCCTGCAGAGCCGTTAAAACTATTGTTGTTTGCGTTATTGCTGCCGTTCCCGTGCACCAGCAGATTAACATATTTAAAGTTTGAATCAGTAGGTGTAATTACTACTTTTTGTGATGCTATCAGGAGTTTAGCTAAGCTCATTGAGGCCACCCTGAAGTTACGTCATAGTTTCTAGCTGCTTCAGGATCTGTTAAGTTCCCAATAGCTACGTAGTGCGCACTTTCATTAGCTGATATAGCCAGAAGTTTACCAGATATCAAAGAGGCTAAGTTAGAAGCATTGGTGTTTGACACAGAAAGCCACTCGTCAGCACAACGTACTGTCGCAGTGACGCCAAGAATGAGGCTTTCACGGAGCAACACTACCAAATCTGTGCTTAATGGCACACGAAATCCGTCAAATATCACAGGAGAGTTTAATGCAATTTGTTTTTGTTGATTCACCATGCTAATGAGAATACCCTTGCACTGATCTATGCCAACATCTACTTTGTTCCAGTGCACACGGTATAGTCCATCAGCGTCTTTTGTAATGGGCGTGCACTGTAGCGTGAAAAATGGTAAGCACTCAGGTTTGTCGTCTATGGTGAACGTTGCACACCCAAACTCTGCTAGCATGCTGTCTGTTAGATATTCATCTGACGGGAAGCTGGTTGTAGGAAACCTAGACTGAAGGGTTTGACGGTCAATTTCCGTCATCGTTTCTAAATCGACGATATGAATCATGTTAAATCTCCTGGAGGGGCCTAGGCCCCTCCAACGTTAAGCAATAGCTTGTCCTATAACAAATACCATGTACGTAGACGTTACAACATCATACAAGACACCGTATAAGTCTGTGCCGGATGCAGTGTATGAAGGCGGAGTACCATTTGCAAACTTAGTACTTGCAGGCCATGACACTGTAACTGACCCACCATTCGTTAACCTTATCAACGCTATTTCGCCGTATCCAGCAGCTAATGTGTTTGTGAAGGCAAATGTAATGTTGCCAGTAGCAGTCAACGTCCATTCTGAGTACGCCCCGAGGTCTAGAGTTTGCGTACCACTGACAGAACCTAACTGGTTAACCTTAAACGTAATAGCGTCACTTTGGATACGTCCACTTATAGTGGGTGCTGAATTCAGAACTCCACCGACACCAGTTACGTCGGAAGCCTGTAGAGTTACTGCGCCTGTACGAGTGTTAAACGATGAAACACCACCGCCTGCGGAAGATCCAGACAGTATGCCCGCAGTTGAGTCAGACAGCGTTCCCAGGGTGTTAGACTGTGGTATTGTCAAAGTAGCACCTGTGCCGTTTGACAAAGTTACAGTAAAAGCCCCCGTAGTTGCATTATAAAAGTTCCAGTTACCAGTAGTTGGTAACGTCACCGTTATGTTAGCAGTTAAAGTGCCCGTGAACTTGATAAAAGGAGCTGAGTACTGTGCAGCAGTTAGTGTTACGTTGGATCCAGACAAAGCAACGGTTGCTTGCCCTTGTGTAGCACTATATGCGTAGGCAGTAGTAGCTATTTTAGTCGAGTTGTCGCCCAGTGTCTGCGTTGGGGCTGTTGGGGTACCCGTAAAAGCAGGTGAGGCCAACAAAGCACCGCCTACCCCGGTTACGTCTGAAGCCTGTAACGTAACGGCGCCTGTTCTAGTGTTGAAACTTGTGACTGCCCCGCTTACCGCTGTTTGAACAAACGCTGTTGTAGCTAGTTGTGTAGTGTTTGTACCTGAAGTAG
>CBJLZK010000224.1:0-1824 GCA_966427515.1 uncultured bacterium
AGCCGAACCAAAGAGTACGATCAGCTTGCCTTTCACTACCGGTTTAATGTCCTTGAACAATTTCTCGTAGCTATCTGGCGTGTGGGCATAATCGACGATGACACTAAAGTCCTGGCCTTCGTCGATACGGGTCATACGGCCTTCTACGCCTTCAAGCGCAGCAATACCCCGCTCGATTTGCTGTGGCGTCAGGCCCAAAGCCTCACCAACGCCAACAGCCGCCAAGGAGTTGTATACATTAAAGCTACCCGGCAGGTTGCAGGCAATGTGGTACTTACGGTCGCCATGCACTGCAGTGTAACTTACACCGTCAGAAGTCAGCTTGATGTTAGTTGCTTTTAGATCAGCTTCGTTAGTGCCATACAGGACTGGGTGGGCTATAGACTTAGCAAAAAGCTCAGCACTAGGGTCGTCGGCATTCACCAGCCCGACCCGCAGGCCCTTGCGGTTCTTGTTGGTTTGCACAAACAGCTGGCGTTTAGCCTCTATGTACCGCTCAAACGTACCATGATAATCCAAATGCTCGTGGGTAATATTGGTCATCACTGACACGGTATATGGCACGCTCCATACACGGTGCTGCGCTAGGGCATGGCTGGTCGTCTCTAGTACAACCCATTCGGCACCTTGGGCCTTAAATTGCTTAAAGCGTTTCATCAACGTCGGCACCGAGGCAGTCGTCATATGTACAACCTGTGGTTTGATGTCGTCGCCGACACCGTAAGCCACGGTAGTCATCAAGGCTACTTTAAAGCCAGCCTCATGAAGCATCCTATGAATCAAAAAAGAGGTGCTGGTTTTGCCGTTCGTACCGGTTACACCAATCACCTTTAGACCTTTTGACGGAAAGCCATTAATAGTATTTAGAGCTACCGCTTCGCCCAAGTGGCCATACGGCTCGATTTGGCGGAAGAGGTTTCGGGGGATAAGTTTCTTTACTAGTGTGCGCATTTTAAAAGTATACGACCTCTGACGCATAAGAGCCAGAGGTCGTATTGTTTGCTAGTCTTAGACTAGTTTCACACTACTTAGAGTTCATCCGAGGTATCAGGGTCAAGGATATCTATACCAGCTGGACGAGCCTGAGGGGCTGGACGACGGCCACCTGTTGGACGACGGCCACGGGAGGCTGTGCCTCGGGCTGGGAGCTGAACTGGCTCGGCCTCGGCTTGATTGCCAGCGTTACCCTCTTCTGGGGACATGATGCCAGCTCGCCTTAGAAGATTGGCTGCGATACGTGGCGTACCACGGAAGATACTTGGAGGACCTTCAGGACCCTTATTTTCGGCATCGGTAGACCGGCCACTGTTAGCAGCACGAGCCCACCACCGTGTAATACGGCTAGCCTGAGGGCCAGGCGCTGGAGGATACACCTCTACTGGTGGCAAGGCTGGAACGCCAGTTTCGCCAGCGTTAGCAGGGACACCTGCAGGATAAGGATTATCGCCAAAGGGATCTGGGCCTAAGTCAGGAATCTGTACATCTGGGACTACAGGAGCTTGGTTGTCCTCACCCTGTGGGCGCCGGTTGCGGCGGGCAAGCGGGCCAAGGCCGATCCTGCCTAAGGCGCGGTTAACGGGGCTTTGGCCCAATTGCTCTTGGGTGTGCTGGCGAAATGCATCCAGGGCGCCGCTTAAAGCGTCATCTGGCATACTCTGGCCAGCCTCAGGCGCACGTGGAGGCAGAAGAGGGACACCAGCAACAAGCACGTCACCAGTATTAAGACCAGGACGCGGTGCACCCGACCTACGTGGTGGGACTGGAGCTGGGCCGCTAGTGCGTAAAAAGTCAGGCACATCTAGGTCATCGGCGGGCCGGGGTGGG
>CBJLZK010000225.1:0-1820 GCA_966427515.1 uncultured bacterium
TCGTAAGTGTTATAATATTCGGGTGCCAGATTGTCGGCTAATCGCTTGGACGCAAATCCAAGAGGAAAGTCCGGGCAGCGTAGGGAAAGGCAGTTGCTAACAGCAACCAGGGGAAACCCTAGGGAAAGTGCCACAGAAACAATACCGCTCTTTATGAGTAAGGGTGAAAAGAGCGAGGTAAGAGCTCGCAGTTCGTGATGGCGACATCATGAAGTGGTAAACCCTGTCTGCTGCAAGGAGATAGGCTCACTCGGACATTTTGGTCCGTGGTTTCCCGCCAGAGTCTGTCATTATATCCGCTCGATCTCGGTGGCAACGCCGAGACTAGATAGATGATTAGCTAGAACAGAACCCGGCTTACGGACAATCTGACACAAACTTGTTGCATAAAAAACCACCCTCGAGAGGGTGGTTTTGCTGTATAGGAGCAGTCCTATAAGAGTTATTTCTGCTTTGATGCAGCAACTACAACAGCTTCGAAGGCCTTTGGCTCGTTAACTGCCAATTCACTCAAGACCTTGCGGTCGAGCTGAATGTTGGCGCCCTTAAGGGCTGCAATCAACTTGCTGTAAGTAGTGCCGTTCATGCGAGCTGCAGCGTTAATGCGCGCGTTCCACAGTTCACGGAATGAACGCTTACGATTACGGCGGTCACGGTAGGCAAATTGTAATGCCTTAGTAACGGCCTGTTTGCCGCGCTTGACGCTTGAGCGGTTAGATTTGGTCATGCCTTTAGTAGCGTGACGGATCTTCTGATGCTTCTGGTGGCTGGCTACGCCTCGTTTTACACGCATGTAATTAGGCTCCAATCTTCATTTTAATACTTTTGCCTACGGAACTACTAAGAGTTTCGAGACCTGCAAGCTTACGCTTGCGAGCGCCACTCTTCTTTTGGAGGAAGTGGCTGCGGTGAGAGTGGCTGATGCGTACTTTACCGTTCTTGGTAACGCGTACGCGGTCTTTGGTGCCACTATGCGTCTTTAGCTTTGGCATGACTGCTCCTTATTACGAAGTTAAGCTGTTTTCCGGCAAATTGTGGTGTTTGATCAACAACAATTGTATCGCCAAAATCGCTTATCACTTTATCAGCAAGCTTGAAGCCTAATTCCTTGTGAGCGAGTTCTCGTCCTCGATAGAAAATCGTAAGCTTTACTTTGTGGCCATCTTCTAGAAAGCCAATGACTTTCTTCATTTTGACTCCAAGGTCGTGCTCACTAATCTTCAATCCAAATCGCATTTGCTTAACTTCAAACGACTTTGCGCTGCGCTTGTTCTTTTGCAGCTGCTTGGTGCGCTGGTAGTTGTACTTGCCCCAGTCAATCACTTTGACGACCGGTGGATTTGCATCAGGCGAGATCTCAACAAGATCCAGCCCTTGATCTTCTGCGACTCGCAGAGCCTCAGCTCGAGAGAGAATGCCAAGTTGGTTACCATCTTGATCAATCACGCGTAGTTGAGGGGCCCGAATTTCTTGATTCAGGCGAGTTGGCTTGCTGATAACGTCTCCTTTATATTGTTAGTGCCTGTATTGTAACAGATCACAAAACAGGGGTCAAGTAAGCCAATTATTATCCACGTCTGTTATTGGTATTTCGGTATTGGAGAGCTTCCGAAATATGGCCATCTAGGACGTCCTGTGAGCCGTCAAGGTCGGCAATGGTGCGGGCAACTCTAATAACCCTCAGATATGCCCGAGGTGACAACCCTAAACGGCTTGCTGCTGTGTCAAGAAGGGCTTTGGCGCCTTCAGTAAGACAGGCGAGCTGCCGCAGCTCCTCGCGGCTGGTGTGGCCGTTCAGTCGGCCTGGATGATAACGCCTG
>CBJLZK010000226.1:0-1811 GCA_966427515.1 uncultured bacterium
ATGAGCTGGTATCAGGTGCGCTAGATTTCCGCAACCTGACCTCATCCAAGTACGCTGCTCTCTACTATCCCTGGATCACTATTCTCGATCCAGTAACTAATCAGCGGCTGAATCTGCCTCCAAGCGGCTTTGTGGCAGGCATTTATGCTCGCAACGATACCGAACATGGCGTCTCCAAAGCACCTGCCAACGAGGTGGTACGCCTCGCTATCGACTTTGAACAACGTCTAAACAAAGCGCAGCAGGATGTACTTAACCCGCAAGGTGTAAACTGTTTCCGCTTCTTCCCAGGTCGCGGCTTCCTCCTATGGGGAGCACGCACGATTAGCGATGACTCAGAATGGAAATATATCAGTGTGCGCCGCTACTTCGCCTACTTGGAACACTCTATCGATCGGGGTACACAGTGGGTCGTCTTCGAGAACAACAACAAACAGTTGTGGGACAATGTGCGGCGTACAGTAGAAGACTTCTTACTCAACGAGTGGAAGATGGGTGCGTTGATGGGTGATAAGCCGGAGCAGGCCTACTTCGTGCGCTGCGATCTTTCGACGATGACCCAGAATGACTTGGATAACGGACGTCTAGTCTGTCTGATCGGCGTTGCAGTAGTCAAGCCAGCAGAGTTCGTCATCTTCCGCATTGGCCAAAAGACAGCCACTGTTAATTAATCGTTAAATCGGCAGAAAGGGGTAAACAGCATGCGACCTAATCCATACGCCGCCTTTAATTTTCTGGTTGACTTAGGTACAGGCGACACTACCAGCGTCAAGGCTGGTTTTCAAGAAGTGACTGGCCTGAATATCGAAGTGACGAGTGCTGATTATCGCAATGGCAACGAGCTTAAAAACCATGTGCGCAAAATCAATGGCATCTA
The DNA here is from genome assembly GCA_966427515.1 of uncultured bacterium. Taxonomy (GTDB): domain Bacteria; phylum Patescibacteriota; class Saccharimonadia; order Saccharimonadales; family UBA4665; genus JARIHD01. The sequence continues at coordinate 878 of CBJLZK010000226.1, forward strand.
CAAGGTTGGTGACATCACACTCAAACGCGGGTTAATGGGTGCGGTGGATCTCTACCAGTGGATAGATCAGGTACGTACGGGCGACCTGACGGCCAAACGCAATATCACCATTCAACTGCGTGACGAGGCTGGCACAAATACAGTTATGACTTGGCGACTGACTAATGCTAGGCCATTGAAGTATACTGGCCCTTCGCTAAATGCAAAAACGGGAACCGATGTGGCTATCGAGGAATTAGTGCTTTCTTGTGAAGACTTGACCATTGAGTAGAAGTAGGTGAATGATGCGTGCACCTCTGACGTTTAATGGGCGGCTACCGGGTGTAGTATGCGAAGCAGCGCTGCCTCCACAAGATGAGAGCCCACTACGACTGGATGTTACGGGCTTTGTCGGCTTCGCCGAACGTGGCCCGCTCAACATTCCGGTAGCTTTGCATGATATTGGGCAGTATCGTGCGGTTTTTGGTGGTGACTTGCCGCTGGCTCGTATGCCTCAGGGAAATCAGATTGTGTACGCCAATTTGCATCGTGCAGTACAGGCATTCTTCGACAATGGTGGGAGACGCTGCTATGTTGTGCGCGTAGCGGGTCCACATGCCCAGGCTAACCAGTTTCGCATCCCCGGTCTGCTGGCATGGGATAGTACCGCAGACAATCAAGACAATGTCTCTAAGCTCCGACCAGTGGTAGCCCCAGCAGCTTGGTTTGGTCGCTGGTCCGCATCAATGGGCGTTGGTACACAACTGCTCAGTCAGCCGTTGTCCTTGACAAAACAGCGCATTCAGTGGTTTGAGAATGGTGACTTTACTATAAATCTTATATTGCCTAATTTATCATCTTGGAAACAAAAAGATATTTTGCGTTTACACTTCAATGGTCCGGGCAAGCCCATAATCTACTGCTCTGTTGACTCTGTACAGAAAAAGGACACGCC
>CBJLZK010000227.1:0-1783 GCA_966427515.1 uncultured bacterium
TAGGCGAAACCGATGGAAACATAAGCAATGTTGTGGTTAAAGACACGCATGGATCCGTATCAACAGTACCAGGCCCCTACTCCGGGTGGTAATCCTTACGAGTTCATTATGAACCCGGGCAAACCGCCAAAAAAGAAAATTGGCTTGGGCGGCGGCAACTTTATGTTCACGCTCATCTTGATTATTGGTGGCGCGATTATCTTTATGATTATTCGGGCGATTACTGCCAACTCGATCGGTGGCAGTAAATTCAGCAAAAGCGACCTGATTGGCATGGCCCAGACCGAGCAAGAGCTTAGCCGCGTTTCGCAGGCTGCCAGTACCAATGCTACCCAGCAGACCACCAAGAACTTTGCGGTGACTATCCAGTTTACGATGATCACACAACAGCAGCGCGTCCTGGCGCTTCTCAAGAAAAATGGCGTAAAGGTTGGCACCAAAGAGCTTGCACTTAAGCAAAACGCCACCACCGACCAACAGCTTGCTAGCGCCAAGTCTACCAGTACCTACGACCTGACCTATTCACAACTTATGCAGACCCAACTTACCGACTACGCTAATGCTGTAAAAACTTTGAATGGCAAAGCCGCCAGCAAGGCCGAAAGCGATATGACCAGCGACTTCTATACTCAGACACAGTTGCTCATTAGCCAGATCCCTTACGCCCAAAACGCCATCCAAAATGGCGCTAGCGCAGGCCAGTAATACTTCCCCTGGCCACGAAAAAAAGGCCTCTTTAGAGGCCGGATACTAGGTTGTAGGAGTGCCGGATTAAGTCTTGGACTTCTTCCCAGCTGAGCTGCCCTGTTAGTAGCAATGTATTCCAGTGTTTTTTGTTTAAGTGGTAGCCCGGCATTACTGTTTCGTAACGCTCGCGAAGCGTGGTAGCCAGCAATGGGTCGCACTTCAGGCTCAGCTTAACGGGCGTCGAGCCTTCCTGGACCAAGGCAAACATCTTGTCATCGGTAGTCTTATATACAGCTACGCCTTCCCCAAACGGATAGTCTAGGCGAGCGTTTGGCATACTCAGGAGGTAGTCTTCGACTTGCTTATGGGTAATCATCACATTTACTCTAGCACATCAAGTATCGAGGGGATATTGTGGACCACATGGTCGGCACCAGCGGCGTATAACGCGCCTGGATCACCAAAGCCATGCGACACGCCAATAGTCTTGCCTACGCCAGCGTTCTTGCCTACCAGGATGTCTACGACGGTATCGCCAACCATAGTGACGTCTTCTGGCGCTACCTGCAATTGGTTTAGGATCATCAACATGCCCTCGGGATGTGGCTTAGGATTTTCGACATGTTCTGCGGTGACAATAAAATCAAAGTGGTGGTGGATGTTAGTTCGCTGCAAACACGAAACGGTAAGGCCGTTGCCAGATGTCAGTGCAGCCACTTTAACACCCATGCGTTTAAGAATAGGGAGCAGTTCGTCTACGCCTTCGTAGAGCTTCAGGTGCTGGTCATAAGATACTAAGCGCAGCTTTTCGTGGTGGGCTAGGATATCCTCAAAAGGCACTTTGTTGTTACGGACAAGAGTGCGGACTAGCTGTTCGGTGGTGCCATGGGCGGCAGCGTTGATCATTTCGCGGCTTACTGGGGCGCCATCAAAAGCCTTGGTCAGTTCTTGGAACTGCCAGTAAAAACCTTCGCGCACATCTAACAGTGTGCCGTCTAAATCAAAGATAACAGCTTTCATATAAGATACTTCAGGAAACCATTAATTATAGTATCGTTACTATAAAAAGTAAAGTTCTTAAGCTGCGACCTTATCT
>CBJLZK010000228.1:0-1778 GCA_966427515.1 uncultured bacterium
CGCTGCGCGATTACCTGTGTAATGCCACGCAAAACTTCTGCCTCAGATTTTTGGCGAGGGTCGCGGTGGCTGTACTTAAAGACAGTATGAAACAGCTGGCCACCTTTCGAACCGTAGTAAACGAGTGCCATATATTGCCCGCGGCCAGCACAGGCCACCGGGCGCTCGACTAGTGCCGCGCGATGTTTCATCATTATGTTTGACCAATTATAAACTACGTATGCTGCAGAATGGCTCTATAAATCCACCAGCAGCGCCGGATCAAAGAACGCTGCAATCCACTTTTCATACCGGCCTGGCTGTTCGTAGCGGGCCATGAGCTCTTGTACACCCGCACCATCTGTAAATCCAGTCTGATCCAATAGGTCTGCGATATCTGTAATGTCTTCATCAGAAGCAAGAATAGGATGGCCAGGGTCTGTAATGTCCACAACACCCTTAGGCTCAAACGACCGAACCCTAAAGTCCTCTGCTTTATCTGCCGCCCTGACGCCCAATGCCACAACTTCGCTATCCCCTATATAAGCAAACATAACTTGCCTAGGCGTTTGCCCCACCCCATAGGCCGGGCAGCGGCCCACGCCAAACAAAAAGACCGGCACGCCAGGCGCGGGCGCAATTGCGCTCATGACTGCCACGGGGTGCTCATCAATAATATCCAAGACTTTAGCTAACACCCGATCCTTCGGGCTCAACTCGCCGCCTGGTCTCTGCTCAATCATATCTTGTATACCCTACCAGAAAAGCCGCATAATACAAGATGCACACAGTGTTCAATCAGGAGACCCCCTTATGACCCGCCGCCGTGCCCGATGCGAAACCTGTCCCTTAGGAAAAGCCAAACTTAGCCCAGAACTCGTCACCTGGGCGTGGTTCGATCTGATTGTCGACAAAGAAAACGGTATCCTACCCCACCCCGAAAACAACGAAGAAGTCGATTGCCTACTAGAAAACGCCGCCGCCCAAGCCGGCGAAGTACTAACCCCCACCGAGTATCACGATGACGAGCTTGTCGTTAAGGCCATGATGGAATGCTTCGTACGGCGCGCCGATGGTCTCTGCCCTATCACCGAAGATTAAAGCATTTGCGAGCTAATCAGCTGGTAGTCATGCTCGTTGATCTGGAACAAGCCAAAGCGGAACCTATAGCCCCAGCGTGTTTTGTCTTCGATAAATTCCAAGTCATCCAGTAGCGGCTTGATCGGCACATCTTGCGTAGCCAGGAACCTGACGTTACGCCTAAACGGGTGGAAGTTTTCGAACATCTCCACCTGGTATGGCTCGTCGTCAGTCACTTCGGCGATAGCCGTGAATGCTTGCAATGGCTCGCCATCTTCGTAGGCTGTTTTGGGTGAATAAAAGATAACGCGATCGCCTTTGCTTAGGCCCCTAAGACCCTGTGGCTTGCCATGGTTAGCTTGGGTAAAACCGCCAGCGATACCTCGCTGCAAGTGGTCCTTAGAAACAACGTTGATCCAATATTTCATTCGCACTATTATGGCATACCAACTTGGTGCGAGCCTAGCCCGCCTTACCGGCGCCACGGCAAATAGTATTTTTGGGCACGCTCGGTATGATGTCCGTCGATTAGGTACCAGTCGGTTACGGTAATAATATACGAGCCAGGCTCATATTCGCTCGCAATGCCTTCTAGGTAAACACCCCTGATCTTTTGCCCCTTAGCATGCTGGGCCACAATACTAGCCGCCACATACGGGTTGGCCACGATTTCTTGGCTATGGCGGCTACTAGGCGACGAGTGGAAGTAAATATTAAGC
>CBJLZK010000229.1:0-1772 GCA_966427515.1 uncultured bacterium
CGTACCGCCAGCGACAGCTAAGCCAAGTATGATGGAAATGAAGTATGGGAGACCGATGGTCGACTTGCTGACTGCCAGGAATACTAGTGTCAGGAGTGCGGTACCCAAAAACTCCGCCACGACCATGGCGATCTTTTTTCGTGATAGAGACATAAACCCTCCGTAAGTGTTACTACCAAAAGCGTAACCTATACGGAGGGTTTTGTAAACCGACTTACCAATCTGAGAGCAACTGGCTAGACAGCCTGTGGCTCTTTGTCAGCTGCCACGCGGCCAAACAGGCGCATCGAACCGTCAGTCAGGTCAGTTAGGGTGTTGACGGCCTGAGCCAGAATTGCCGCAGCTACTTCGGGGCTGTATTCGTCGATCACATCCCAGACATCGAGACCAAAGTTATATAGGTCGCCATTAGTGGCATGGTTGTATTCTGAGGTATGGAAGGTGGTACCACGAACGTAGTTAAGGGTTAGCGAGCCAGGCAAGTGAGCACCAGTAACGGTAGGTACGCTGTTCTGGTTGTTCTCACGGAGCTTAGCGAATGCAGCTTGCATACTGGCAAAGTATGCAGGAGCGCGCTTGGCCAACTCGTCGGCGCTAACTACTAGATCGTCATAAAAGCCTTCGGGGACTTGTTCGTTGTCCAGGGATAAGATAGCGTCAGTCTTGGCGACAACAGCTTCCTTAACCTTGGGTTCAGTGGCTAAGCGCTTGTTTTTGAGTTCGGCAGTGTCGGCAGAGCCACAACCCACCTTAGGGGCTGGCGTGTGGTCGTCACCATGGTCGCCAGGCGTGAATTGGCTGGGGCGCTCGATGGCTTCGGCTACGTCAGCTTCGATGGTTGCGTCCTCGACAGGCTCACCGTCCATGGTCTTAACCAAACGAACAGCATAGGCTTCATCAACGGTACCACCCTGGAATTGTGGCCCGAGGGGCATAGCTACCCAGCGTGGATCGCTAGGGTCGTAACCCTTTACGGTGCGGTCTTCGACGCAGCGGCGTGGGGCGCCGATAGTAACTGGCACGAAGAACCGGCCAAGCATGCCAAAACATTCTCCTGCACGCTCCTCGGTTAGATCGCCGCTTTCGATGCGCTTCTTTAGTGATGCGCCACCTTGCCAAATAGCAGGGTCCGTACCATCAGAGAGTGTGCCAAGGTCGATCATGCGGCCTTCACGCTCTGAGCGTTCCTGCATAGCGGAACGAATTGTTTCTAAATCCTGTGCACTTACTTCTGATGCAGGGTGCATGACAGGGGAATGAGCTAAATCTTGCTGGCCAAAGGGGCCACCTTCTACATGAGGCATATGTTCCTCTTATCCTATTCGTTTACGAGTTCAATAACAGAACCACATTTTACTCTTATGGGCCAAATATCTCAATACAACGCTACATATATGGTGTGACCATTATCACAGGCTCCACATGTAGGTAATTGGTCGCTTAGCCGATACAATAAGATATGAGGAGGGCTATTATGGCAAAACCGAATAACATTCCCCTAGGGTACGAAGAGTTTACCGAAGTAACAGATGGCGCGATGAATGCATATCTGCGAAACCTGCAGGAAGACCCGAAAGCTCACCGCCGGGCCATGCGCCAACTGGCACTTATTAACTCCCGGCTAGCCTTGAGGATAGTGGCCGAAGGCCGTGAGTCCCGCGAGGCAGGATTATCTGCAGAAGAAGCTTACGTTGCCGGCGCGATGTTTGTGATAGGCAGCCTGGTTACGCAGGCAGAGGGTGACCGCCTAAACGAATTGTTTGCCGCCACCG
>CBJLZK010000230.1:0-1756 GCA_966427515.1 uncultured bacterium
AACATGTTTAGTAATTCTTGCTCCGATATTTGCTTGGTACCAAGCTTGTCGGCTTTTTGTAATTTGCTAGCGCCAACGTTTTTACCAACTACCAGATATGACGTATCTTTGCCTACGCTTGATTGGAACGTGCCGCCCAACGCTCTGATTTTGTCGCCAGCCTCGTCGCGGCTCATGGTTTCGAGCGTACCTGTTACCACAAAGCTAAAGCCATGCAGCGGACCACGCGCATGTGATTCAAAGTATGGCGCCACACCAAGCTTGGTAAATTTGTCCAACAAAACTTGGTTGTCTTCGTCGGCGAACCAGCCCAGGATAGATTCGGCCACGACAGCACCGATGCCTTCGACCTGTAACAGCTGATCCAGCGTAGCTTCACCCAACTTATCGAGCGAGCCAAAATGCTCGGCCAGATCGATGGCAGTCTGACCTCCGACGTGGCGGATACCCAGGCCGTAAATAAACCGTGGTAATGGCGGCTGTTTGGCCTTGGCAATAGCCTCAACCAGGTTAGTCGCCGAGATCTCAGCAAAGCGATCCAGGCTCATCACCTGTTCTTTGGTTAACGTGTAAATATCTGCTATATCGCGCACGAGTTCGGCATCTACCAAAGCAGCTACATTCTTTTCGCCCATGCCATCGATGTCCAGGGCTGCCTTGCTGGCAAAGTGCTCCAAGGCACGCTTGAGTAGCAATGGGCCGGTGGCGCCCTTTACGCGGTATACAGCCTCGCCCTCGGGGCGTTCAAATTCAAGCTCCGGATACTGGCGGACGAGTTCGGCTTCCATATCGAAAGGCCTTGTGCCCTTGGGCCGTAGTTCGGTTAGCACTTGTTGTACTTGCGGGATAATGTCGCCTGCTTTAAAGATAATGACCGTATCGCCAACCCTGATATCTTTGCGGGCAATTTCGTCTGCGTTGTGCAAGCTGGCATGTTGCACTGTTGTACCCGCAACAACAACAGGATCGAACACGGCAACGGGAGTAGCTGCGCCCGTGCGGCCAATGCTGAGCACAATGTCACGAACTACCGTCGTTGCTTCTTCGGCAGCGTACTTGTAAGCCACGGCACCACGAGGCGCCTTGCCGACTACACCTAGTTCGGCGACCAGCTTGCGGTCGTTAATCTTGATGACAAGACCGTCGGTATTGAATGGCAATCCGTGCCGCTTTTCTTCCCAATCATCTGCAAACTGCATTATCTGGTCCACGGTCTGGACGACTGTAGCCTGCGTGTTAGCAGGCAATCCCAAGCCTCGGATAGCTTCGTAGGCAAATTGGTTAGTAGGCACATCCTCGGGAGTTTCGCGTAAAATGTCGTAACCCCTAAAGCGGAGCGGGCGCTGGGCGGCTAGCTTGGGGTCAAGCTGGCGGATAGTGCCTGCGGCTAGGTTGCGCGGGTTTGCAAACAGCGGCAAACCTTTCTTTTCGCGGGCTTCATTAAGCTTAGCAAAGTCTGATTTGTACATAATAATTTCACCGCGGATCTCGGTACGGCCCTGCAAGAACAACGCGAATTTAGGGTCTTCGCGCAAACTGAACGGCACGCTATCGATCGTAGCCACATTAGTAGTTACATCTTCGCCCACAAAGCCATCACCACGCGTGACCGCCTGCTTGAATACACCGTCTTCGTAAATCAGCGCACAGGCTAGGCCGTCCATTTTGATATCCGTAAAGAATTCCAATGCCCGGCCAGCCGCTAGCTTTTCGGTGCGGTCGACCCAAGCCTGGACTTCGTCACGGCTAAAGACGT
>CBJLZK010000231.1:0-1754 GCA_966427515.1 uncultured bacterium
TGACAGTATGACATATATATGTCATACTGTCACGCATGAGCAGTAGTAATGAGCAATACCTAATCTTCGCCGGTGAAGTTATGTTTACCGACGCTCACCAAGCAATTTTGCACATGAATGGTGATGTAGCGCCCATCGACGTAACCCGTATGGCTGGTATGAACTTGGTTGAAGGGCGGGTGGCTATTGGTGCTACGGTCCAGCCGCCAACTGTTTGGCAGGAGACTACTACTTACTCCCGTGGTGAGTGTGGCGTAGCCGAAGCTAGCCATTTGCGGACAACCTTCAGGCTGCAGGATGGTGAAGTTGTAGCCGAGCACCGTGCTTATTCGGGCCAAGTTATCGACGGCAGAACCCAAACAGAACATTCCTTCGGCAGTTTCTTGGCTGGCAAGGAGCGCCGTGTGGCGTTCAACGCTATGCTTGGCTTGGTTCAGCGCTTGCAAGACACGGAACCTGTACAACCCCAGTAGCCACTGAGGTCGAGGGCGGGTATACTATACCCTACGATGCAGTTAGGGGATCCGGTAACAGTCATTAAGGGTGTTGGTGAGCAAGTGGCCAAAAAGCTTGCTGGCCAGGGTATCCATACCATCGAAGACCTGATTGACTACTACCCACGCAAATATGATGATTTCTCGGAAGTCACACCAGTCAGGGCGCTAAAACCTGGCGCAGTGACTATCCAAGCCGTGATCAAGCAAGTAAAGGGACGCTACGTCCGGCGTGGTATGCATATCACCGAAGCTGTGGCTAGCGACGACACCGATAGCGTACGCTTGGTTTGGTTTAACCAGCCCTACCGTGAGGCTGCGATTAAGCCTGGCCAACCGTACTTTATCTCTGGGCTGTTTGAGCTCAGCAGGGGCAGGTTTGCCGTCATGAACCCGAGTACCGAACTCGTCAGTGAATTCCCGGTAAATACCGCCAGGATTGTGCCCATTTACCGCGAGACTAAGGGACTTACGAGCAACCAAATACGCAGGTATATGCGAGAGGTAGTGCCGCACATCCGTCGTATGCCCGAGACATTGCCAAAATGGCTACTTACACAAGAAGGGCTTGTAAGTCGCGCCCAAGCTTTGGAATCCATGCACTTTCCTAAAGATCGCGAAGATCTAGAGGCCTCCCGCTTGCGCCTAGGCTTCGAAGAAGTCTTTGAACTCAGCCTGGCGGCCCTGATGAACAAATACGAACTTATGCAGGACACCTCGCTGGCTATTCCATTTGACGAGCAGCTGGCGAAGCAATTTGTGGGCCATTTGCCGTTCCAGTTGACAGATGCACAGCGCAAGGTGGTTTGGCATATTTATAAGGATATGCAAAAGACTCAACCAATGAACCGTCTTGTAGAAGGCGACGTTGGCTCGGGCAAAACTGTAGTAGCGACGATGGCAGCGCTGATGGCCATGGCCGAGGGCTACCAGGTGGCATTGATGGCGCCAACCGAGCTCTTGGCCCGGCAACACGCCGAGACTATCTATAAACTAATGGAGCCGCTTGGCATGCACGACAAAGTAGCATTGTTAGTTGGTGGCATGAACGCCAGGCAAAAAGAATCTGCCTACAAACATATTGGTACTGGTGAGGTGCAGTTTGTTATTGGCACGCACGCTTTGATCCAGGAAAAGGTTGATGTGCAAAAGTTGGGCCTCGTGGTTATCGATGAACAGCACCGGTTTGGGGTGGAGCAACGCAAGAAGCTAATGGCCAAAGCGGGCCATATGCCGCACCTGTTGAGCCTGACGGCTACC
>CBJLZK010000232.1:0-1746 GCA_966427515.1 uncultured bacterium
CATTTCTTGCTTAGGTAGATCGCAGCCATGTGTACGGACACACTGCGTAAGAGCACCCAGTGAACTTTCATCCTGGACGGTTGGTTTGCGCGATCTAAGCTTGCCAACCAAACTGTTCCACCATGCATCCTTGAGCGGCAGGTTCATGCGGGAGTTCATGAAGATCAATGCTTGCTCGGGCAGAATGGACGCATCCGGTAGGGCCGCGGCTCGCTCAAGGGGTGCATAGGCCAGTCGTGTGAACTGCGAGTTGGGGTCGTAGTGCGAGTAAATGATATAGGTACGCCCCAGTTCATATTGGGCGCGGGGCGAGTCAGGTGCCCGCGTCGCGAGTGTTTCTGCGAGTAATAAGGGATTGCCCCAAGCCATGGCAGTCATTGCGGTTTCCCCAGCCCACAGCGCCAATAGGCCTGCCAGTAGCGTCCGCCGGGGAATGAGAAGCACTGGGCGGCACGCTGTTGTTTGTATGGCTGCGAGTATGGGGACGACCGCAAGCATTATTCCTATGCTTGCGAAGTAATTACGATGTTCGTAGACGAGTTCTAATGGTAAAAACGTCCCTGTGAGAAGATGGCAGCCGAAATACAAGCCGATGCCGAGCGCTACGAGCGGCCGGCGCGAGCGGAGCCGCCATGCGAAAACCATCAAGGCCAGCAAGGCGAGGATGCTGGTGAATGTAGTTGCTGGAGTGAAAAGGCCCGTCGATATCCGGAAATCGTCGTGATAAAAGGACAACGCATGGGGCGTCGGAAACAGTATCCATATGACATAGGCCGCAACGATGCGCGCTTCGCTCAACAATCTGGTGTTTAGCGTGAAGTCGCGAGTTGACCAGTACGCGGGGTTCAAGACGTGAGGAATGACCCACGCCAGTCCTATGACTAGAGGAATCAATAGCACGACGACGAAAAGTATTGCCAGTCTGCCATCTGTAGTGCCCGTACGCGACTTAAAACGAAAGATGAGCCACTCGATTAGAAATGCATAGAATGGCAGCATCACCGCCGTCTCTTTAGCTAGCACACCCGCCCCAGCGGGTAAGGTTATGCTCAATATGCAGATTACAAACCCTACCCACGCTTTGTTGTCGGCTTGCGGTACTTTGGGGAATCTAGCGTTTGGGAACGGAGCCAAACCCAGCATCTGCGCGCGCCCTGTCATATACCCGAGCAGACCAAGCAGGACGAATAGATTGGCCAAGCTTTCCATGCGCTGCACAACGTACAGCACGTTTGTAAGGTTGATAGGCAAAAGCATCCACGCAGTAGCGACCAGCGCAGCCATCACGCTAATGTGATTATTACTCTCTGTTGTGGCTACAGCGTGTCCTGTGGAGCTTTTCCTTTGGTCAACGAGCCATAGCAGGTTTCGCGCGAAGAAAAAAACAAGCAGGCCATTCAACAGGTGGATAACGAGGTTGGTTAGCTTCATCCAATACGGGTCGAGCCCCGTTGCAACATAGTTGATTGCAAAGCTTAACGAGGAAAGGGGGCGCTTGAATTCGCTAGATGGAGAAGAAAGGGCTGCATTCACCATCAACGGCAGACTGGCGTGGTTGGGTTGCACTGCCTCGTTATCGACGATGTTTGGATAGTCGTCGAACAGAAACCCCCCGGTGAGTCCTGGCCAATAGACCAGGCTGGTAAAGGCGCATCCAACAAATAGCACAAGCCATCCGGCCCAACGTGAAAGCCGATGGCTGTGTCTGGTAAGAATGCGTGTCATAGTTGCCTGGGTGTTCTAGTT
>CBJLZK010000233.1:0-1733 GCA_966427515.1 uncultured bacterium
CATACGCTTTTCGTCAGAAAGAAAAGAACCAGTACCTACACACAAAAGAATTTCATGCGCGTCTTGGTCTTCGTGCTTTAGGTAGTGAGCGTCACAAGTAACTACAACCTTAATGTCTAATTCTTTTGCAAGCTTAAAGACACCGTCGTTTACTACTTTTTGTTCTTCGGAATGCAGCGGGTTCTCTGGATGTCCATGATCCTGCACTTCCAGGTAGTAACGGTCGCCAAAAACAGATTTGTACCACTTGGCGATTTCTACGGCTTTGGCATATTGGTCGGTCTTTAGGGCGTCGCCAATCTCACCACCCAAACACGCAGAAGTAACAATCAGGCCTTCGTTATACTTCTCTAGCAGCTCGTGGTCGATACGTGGAAAGTAATAGAACCCGTCTAGGTTTGCGATGGTACTTAATTGGAAAAGATTTCGCAGGCCCTGCTCGTTCATGGCATGCAAGATCAGGTGGTAGCGGTTCTTGTCCTTTTGCGGGTCTTTGTCGGTGTGTTTGCGTGCTGCTACGTATGTTTCGATACCAATAATTGGCTTGACGCCATTAGCCACAGCCTCTTTGTAGAACTCAATAGTCCCACCAAGCGTACCGTGGTCTGTCATAGCCACCGCTTCCATGCCCACTTCTTTGACAAACTTAATCAAATCCGGCACGCGTGTCAGCCCGTCTAACAGACTAAACTGCGTGTGGTTATGTAAATGGACATAGTCGGACGGCTTAAGATCACTCATGCTGCGCTGTTACCCTCAGTTCCTTTTATTATAGCGGATTACATAAGGGCATGGGCGCTAAATGTGTAGCAGGATTCTCAACAAAATGTCTTCAGAATACACGAAACGCTAAAGCAAGACTCATGAACGCGACATGGCAAGAAGCCTGTCTCTTACCGCTTCCACATAGACAACGGCTATTCGGGCTGAAGGAGTCATACGCCATAGCGCGGCTAATTATTCGCTTAGCCTGGGGATTACCGTTTGCGGCCAGCCTCCTTAATTCGATAATTGTCTGTCTCGCAGCGCCATGGACTGAGATGTTTTCCGAATACCAGTCAATTAGCCCCTTAGCATCATGCGGTAAATGTGCCCATGGCCACCGCCCAAAGTGTTCGAAGTAGCTCTGGGAATAGAAGTAGGGGATAATATAGCGTTCAAAAAGTAATTTAGCGCTTGGATTTGGTAGGTACTTAAGCCTTAGGTCCTGTGGCGCCCCAAGGCATAGATGACCGTCAGGATATTCGTGTAGCTCTACGAGTTTGTTTTTAAACTCTGGGTGTGCAGCTAGGACGCGACGAAGTCTGCCGTCGGTTTCCGTAAGGCGAGGAAGCGCCTCGGATTCAGCCGACAGTTCCAGCCGAATTGCGTAGCTATCTTCAATAGCAATTCCGTCATATATACGGTTAAAGCGCAACTTGCCTTCGACCAAAGAGTACCTAGGGTGCTCAAGCACTATCAGCGACGGGTGGTTGGAGGCAATCCAAGCCGTATCACTAGTCGTTAACCTGCTCACCGCTTGCCCCATAAGCCCTAGTCGGCTGTACTACAGTGGCAGGTATGTTGTAGCTATCCTTTTGAGAGATAGTTACATAGGGAAAACCATGGCCGAACACCTCTTTTAGCCCATCAGCATCACCTTCGGTTATAGAGTCCACCAGCTTGGCTCTTGTATCTACAAAGAGGCCCCTGGCTTCATTGTAGTTTTCGATTCTAGATCCAAGGTCTTCTCC
>CBJLZK010000234.1:0-1729 GCA_966427515.1 uncultured bacterium
CAACAAAACCAATCGATTACAGTAATGTCTGATCAAACGATTGGGGTAGTACCTGCTAGCACATCAGCACAGACTTCTGCGATCGGCGACAGCTCGAATGAGATTGCAACGACGCAGTTTGTACAAACAGCAGTTCGCTCTGTGACAATCATTAATGTTACAGGGAGCTCGACCTTAACTCAAGCACAGTACAATACTGAAGTTTTGCAGTTAAACGGTACGCTGACAGGGAATGTTACATTAACATTCCCAACTGCTGGGCAGTGGATGATCTACAACAACACAACTGGGGCGTTTAACGTCACGTTGTCGAATGGATCTGGTGCAACATATAACGCTCCTCAAAATCAATCTGCGATTGTCATGTCGTTAGGTTCTTTGGGCATCGTTAATGCAAACACCTCTGCTTATGTGCTAGCTCCTGCAACAACTAGTACGCTAGGTGGGGTGATTGTACCTAATGGATCAGGATTGACTGTAAATGCGCAGGGTGACATATCTGTGCTGGCAGGTTCTGCATCTACCCTAGGCGGTGTGAAACAGGGTGCCGGGGTAACTATTGCAGGTGATGGAACACTGTCCGCTAATGTACAGACGGTTGCTGGTGTTTCACCAACCTCAGGTAACGTACCCCTATCCGTAGGTAATATTACCGGTGCAGCTCCGCTAGCTTCTCCGTCGTTCACAGGAACTCCTACTGCTCCAACACCAACAACAGGGGATAATTCAACGAACATTGCAACTACTGCGTTTGTTAATGCAATGGAGTTACCTGCACCTATAACAGTAACTGCCAACTACGCGTTAACATCTACTCAGTACGGCAGTTTCTACATACCGGTTATAACTACCGGTGTTGGTACGATTCACCTGATATTTCCAACTTCAGGCGAATGGATTGTAGCTAATGCACCGTGGTCAAATAACAACATTGTTTTAGCAAACGGCGGGTTTAACCCCAACACTGTATCTGTAGCACCGGGTGGTTCGGTGCACGTATACGCAGACTCGACAGGTATTAAACCGGTACCTGCGTCAGTTGGTGGCAACGGTGGTGTTTCGTCATTTAATACCAGAACAGGGGCAATTACGCTGTTGGCAGCAGACGTAAGTGGGGTAGGAGGTGCGTTAGTCGGTTCAGCTAACACGTATACCGCTGCGAATAGCTTCACTAGTGGTTCTATTACTGTACCAACGGTTACTACGTCGGATAACTCGACAAATGCAGCGTCAACCGCTTACGTACAAAACAACCTAGCGAGTTATGCTCTGTTGGCGTCACCTACGTTTACAGGTACACCAGCGGCACCCACGGCAGCAGCTGGGACTAACACTACGCAAATAGCTACGACTGCGTTTGTGTATAGCTCAACGCAGGGAGTTGCAACTGTATCATTACCAGCGTCAGGTGCCTATACGCTAACTGCTGCACAGTATTCAGCTCCTATTGTGGTGTTTACTGGAACGCTGACTGGAGGTGTAACAGTAACAGTACCCAATACTGGTAGGTGGAGTGTAATTAACGCAACTACTGGTTCGTTTAGTTTGACACTAACTAACTCTACGGCAAGTAGCCCGACGTTGGTAATACCGCAAACAACAACTAGTTATACAAGCGCAGTATCTGATACGTCTTACGGCGTGATAAGCATAAGCTCGAACGCTGGGGTTTCTAGTTTCAACACTAGGACAGGTGCAGTTACACTGACTAGTGGTGATATCACTGGAG
>CBJLZK010000235.1:0-1701 GCA_966427515.1 uncultured bacterium
ATTAGACCAACTGGTTAAGCAGCAACCTGGCCAGGCGTAAAGTACCACCCAAATAAAAGAACCCACTTTGGTTGAGTGGGTTCTTTTTGTTGCTGCCGTTACTACTTGTTGCGGCGGCGGGTAATCCAAGCCATGCGGCCTGCATATGCAGCACCACCGGTGGTTACTGCCATTGCTGGGGCCAAGAAGTCCGAGGCACCAGTGTTAGGCAGCGCGGTTGGGGCTGGCGTGCTGGTCGTAGTGGTGGTTGGTGGGGTCGGTGTAGGAGTTGGCGTAGGGGTCGGTGTAGGCGTAGGAGCCGGAACCGATACCTTAACGTCTGCTACGTCACAACCCTTCTGAGGGTTGTCCTTAACCTGGCTATCACCGGTAAAGCAAGCTTGGTTTTCGATTAGGTCGCCATCTTTTTGGCTGGTAACCTTAACCTGGTATTGCTTGGTAACGCTCTGACCTGGTTGGATAGTGCCAAGGTCTTCGGTAATAGTACGCTGCGAAGGGTTGCTTACTAGTTCAACACCTGCAGGCAGTGTGTCGGTAAGTTGGGTGTAGTACATGGCGTTGGTGTCGCCGGTAGCACCCTGGTTGCTCACCACGATAACGTAGTTAAGCACGTCGCCGGTCTTGGCAGCTACAGCTGCACCAGCGTCGTTAGCGTCGCTAAGAGAGCCGTTAGCTGTAACATTCTGGACAGACTTGGTTATAACACCCTTTGGGTGCCATGCAAGTGCAGTCCCACTGATGGCAGCAGCGGTCAGGACGCCGGTTACACTCGCGCTTGCGAGTACAGATACAACTTTCATACCTCTTAACTCCTTCCTCGTTATCCGAAGTCGTCTCCTTTAGGCTCCGAAAGAGATATATGCCCGAAGTATACCTGAGGATAGCTAATTAGTCAATATTTTAACCACAAACGCAATAGCTATAAACAGAGGTGAGTGGTACAATAGGCATACAAAAAGGGTAAGGGAGGACAGCATGAAAGCAATTTGGAGAGACCAAGTGATCGCCGAAGCGCCAAAGGAAGATTTGATTTACATCGAGGGTAACTGGTATTTTCCGCCATCCAGCGTCAAGCAAGAATACCTAGAAAAGAGCCCAACCCCTTATACCTGCCCCTGGAAAGGCGTATGCCAGTACTTTAACGTGGCCAAGGGCGGCGACAAGAGCCAAGATAACGCCTGGAGTTATCCTGAGCCTAAGCCTTCAGCTATCGACACTGTCAAAAAAGACTTTTCTAATTACGTGGCGTTTTGGCGTGACGTTACTGTGACTGAATAAGCTGTCTTTGGGCGGTCGCGATGCTGCTGTCGTGGATCTGCAGGCCGTACAGTTCGCCATGGGCAAAGATATAGGTTACGACGTCATCGTAGACCAAGCAGGCGTGAGTGGCTCCAGCAGGGGCTGTCACGATAATCTGTTTGGTCTCGCGTTTTTTGAGGGCGGTTTGGTAGTTGCCCCAGAACTTTTTGCCTACCAGCGCTTCTAGTTCGAACGGCAGGTAGCCAATAACGTCTGTTTTGGTAGCATGTTCTAGTTCGAGCATCTGCCTGATGCCTGCAGCCCCAAAAAAGAACTGCACACGGGTATTCGCGTGCGACAGGCTGCTCCGGGACATCGTCTGCTCCAAAAGCTCGAGCTCGTCGGTGAGGTTTTTGAGTTTTTCCTGGCGCTGGTTGATCAACAATCGCAGGTTGCTAATAG
>CBJLZK010000236.1:0-1700 GCA_966427515.1 uncultured bacterium
TGGATCTGGCTCTTATGACGTATCGTCGCAGTTGCCACCCTTCGCCTTTTATAAATCAGCTATGCTGCAAACAGGCACCCAACCGGCTCTTGCCAAAGATATGCTAGTAGTCGTTACAGCAGCCACATGCAGTCAGAATGGCGCAACAGTCAGCGGCACCAGCCGCCAAGTCGCTATTCAGTATAGCGTCGAGCAAAGTAATGGCTCCTTTACCGGCGCTTGCACAGACCAATAAATGAATTAGATACTCCCAAGGTAGGGATAGAGGGTAACTAGCTCGTCTGGGTTTACGCTCACATCCTGGTCTGCGAGCAGATCCACCATTGGTTCGGTTAATTCTGCAGGCTGGGCATATCTTACAAACAAGCTATCCTTGCGATACCAGTCGCCATCTTGGATGTCATCTGGAAATACCCCAGCTAGACCTGCCGGTTCGATATGTAACCGGTGGTCAAGAGGTCTACTGTCAGAAACACCCATCATATCAACGATCGTATTGGCACGCCCCAATGTCCGTGCATCATCAAGCCTCATGTCAGGCTCCAGAAGTTCCCTAAGCAATAAGGACATAGCCACTACCCCTAACCCACGGCACCTATCCCGCTCTACTATACGTGGAAGACGGCCCAAGCCTAGCACGCGGCCAATATCATCCGCAGCCATCCCTGCTGTCACTTGCCATAGCTCCTGATGCATAGCTTGCGCCAAGGCATGTGCGCCTACTTGTCCTTCCTCGCGGGCTTCAGCTTGCTTGGCCGACCAGTACAAATGTTCTCTCTCTAGTGTCCTGCGATAGCCATGAAAACCGCCCTCTGGAGTACGAATAGCCAGCTTGCGGTCAGCTGGTTCGGTAACTTTGTAAAATGTCATGAAAACATATTACATCATTTTCACAATTTACAGAGAAGACCGGTACAACGAACCCGCGTAGCGAATAGGTGTCAGGTACTGGGTCTCGAAAGTGTCCATGGTTTGAAGAATGCGAGTAATGCCCCATATGCCATTACCGCCCAGAATGTTCAAACAATGGCGGGGATATTCTGACCCCATACCCAAGCAAGAATGAGATACTACAAAGCCGCCGACAGTCATAGCATAAGGCGCACAGGCTTCTAAGTTAACTGGCGGCATGGGCTCGCCAATAGCATAGCCTACGCCCTGTCCCCGGCCAATGACCTGACGGCCGCCGCATACTACTGATGGCAAGGTGTGGCACTCGTACTTGCCAGCAGCCTTTTGGCTCACCATGGTCTGATCGTACAGCCAAAGCAAACGTTCCGCGGCATCTAGCGACACCGTCAAGCGCCAGGTTGATTCCTGGGCGCTACCCGGCAGCATCGCATACCGTTCTTGCACCAAATACCTATCTAGATTAATGGCATCAACCGCCACAACCATGTCAGCTTCGAGAGGAACATTCGGGTTTTCTTCGTACACGAAGGGCAACCTGCAGGTCGTAAATGTCAGTGTTTCTAGCCCGTCGCCCGTATAATGCACCATGCCCCTAATATTAACGCAAATAAAAAATAGCCGCTCGGTCTGGAGCGGCTATTTTTTGCAGTAGTTAGACTAAATTAGTCTTCCTTTTTGCGAGTAGCTGGGCGGGCAGCAACGGCAACTTTTTCGAAAGTACCGCCAGCCTTCTGGACAGCTGCGATAGCAGCAGTAGAAGCACCCTGTAGCTTTACGTCTACCTTCTT
>CBJLZK010000237.1:0-1698 GCA_966427515.1 uncultured bacterium
AGCGCTCAAGTTTTTTGCACTGGGCCCAAAAGCCTTCACCGAATGATTCCTCGGGAATGATAATGCCGCCCAGTGTGGGGTTCTCGTGTACCTTCGAAACGCATGCGCTAATGACGCCCGTGCTAAGTTCCATATCTGAATCGATAATGGCAATGTAGTCTCCGGTGGCCAAACTGACTGCGTAGTTGCGCTGCGTAGAACGCTCAGGCCCCTTATTGTAGACCTGAGGTGTATAGCGGCGGGCAATGGCCTTGGTGTCGTCAGTCGAATTATTATCGACAACTATTAGTTCGATCAGGGGATAGTCCTGGGTACAGATGGAGTACAGGCAGGCATCAAGGGTATCATGATTGTTACGGGTAGTGACAATCACGCTGACGAGTAGGGATTGGGTCATGCTAGCTCCAACGCTTGTTTGAAGTCATTGTAACTGTGGTCGAAGTTTAAGCTCTTGCTCCACTCCCATGCGTTGTGACGCATAGCAGTGTACCGCTTGCGATCAATAAGCATGGTAACGATACCGGTAGCCAAAGAGTCAGGATTATTTTCGCAAACTATGCCCGTTTCGTTATGGCGTACGCTGTCCCTAAGGCCATCAACGTCATACACTACTGCTGGTGTGCCCTGGCTCGCAGCTTCGGTTACCACTAGGCCCCAGCCTTCTTTTACAGAGGTCATGATAACTAAATGGCAACCGCGCATCAGCTCTTGTTTACGTGCTACGCTAACCTGGCCTTCGACGATAATGTCACCAGCATAAGGGCTCTGGCTAATGTACTTGAGCACACTGTCGGCATACGCCCCCTCGGCCTGCCCGGCGATAACTAGGCGTAGCCCAGGTATGTAGCGTTTGGCTTTTTCGTAAGCGCGAACTTGGTCGAGTGTACGCTTCATGGGGCGAATCGCACCCAAGCTAAGCATAGTTGGCTTCTTGAATTTTACGGCTGCATTGAGGCTACTGATTGGTTGGATTTCGATACCTTCCGAGATTATGGATGCATTTTTAGCCTTAAACCCAAACCGTTCTAGGTCCTTAAGTGTACTTTGAGAAACAGTGATCATCTTGGCTTTCGCGCGGCTCATAAGACGCGTTGCTACCGGCTCCATAAAGTAGTACCCAAAAAGACAAAATGGATTTTTGAGCTCATGGAACCAGACCTCCCTTGCCAGTTGGTGGTAGAACACATATGCCCGCGACTTGCCCTTAAAAAGGCTGGCAAAGTAAGGCGCCGTGTTAACCACTTCGACGATAATGTCGTAATGGTTGCGCATGTGCATAAGGTAATACGCTAGAGCTTGGAACGAATGTGTGTAACGACTGTTACCAACGCGCACGATTTCTATCCCATCAACTTCCGCTTTGGCTGCGCTCCCGGGGTGACGAACCGTTAAAAACGTTACGCCATGGCCTTCTTCTATGAGCCGTTTGGATAATTCCCTTAATACGATTTCTGCACCTCCTGCATCAGGATGGGTAAAATCTTTCCATGTTAACCAGAGGATTCTCATAACATTGTCCCCCTTGGTGCGATACTGATTAATTCTTTCATGACAGTTTTCCTTTCAGGATGACGCCCAGCCGCCAAAGTATGAGTAGTCCTAGCATGGCTACACTGCCTATGAGCAAACCATTCACAACCTCCGCCACAGTGTTGTGACTGGCTAGCATTAGACCATAGGTCAGCATGGCGCCAAACA
>CBJLZK010000238.1:0-1657 GCA_966427515.1 uncultured bacterium
ATGCTCCGAGTGTAATTGCCGACGCCAAAGCTGCAGCACCTTTCGTGCCAGCCAAGTTGCGGCGCGTGCTGTCGAAGCGTTAACATCGTGACCTGGCTAACGAACAGTCCTGTGCTATACTGGGAAAAGTTATGAAAATCGGACTGGTATGCCCTTACAATGTGGCAAAAGGCGGCGGCGTTCAAGAACACGTCCTTGCTCAACAGGCCGAACTCCGCAGGCGCGGCCATGATGTATATGTACTGACGCCCAGGCCCAAGGACTATGATGTCGAAGAAAACGACCATCTTATTTTCGTGGGTTCTTCCAGCGATTTTAACTCCCCGCTGCACACTACGATCCAGGTTTCGACTGGCGTAAACGACAACATCGACGAAGTGCTTGCCAAGCATAATTTTGACATCCTACACTTCCACGAACCATGGGTACCTATGATTAGCGCCCAGATTCTGAGCCGCTCCAAGTGCGTCAATGTCGCGACGTTCCACGCCAAACTGCCAGAGACGATTATGACCCGCACCATGATCAAGGTGGTAACTCCCTACACCAAGTCGGTCCTTAAATATATTGACGAATTCACTGCAGTGTCCGAAGCTGCTGCCGAATATGTTTGCAGCCTGACCGATGCTCCAGTAGCCTTGATCCCAAACGGCATAGACCTCAATAAGTACAAGGCCCCTCTGCGTCGCAATGACAACCGCAAACAAAAGACTATCTTCTACATCGGCCGCTTGGAGCAACGGAAGGGCGTCAAGCATCTGATTCATGCCTTTAAACTGCTGCACGACCGTGACCCCAAGGTGTCGCTGATCATTGCTAGCGACGGCCCCGACCGCGCCAAGCTGGAAGCCCTGACTGTCGATCTAGGTATCGAAGAGCAAGTGTCGTTTGTAGGCTTTATTTCCGAAAAAGAAAAAATCCACTATCTACGTACCTGCGACCTGTTCTGTTCGCCAGCTTTGTATGGCGAAAGCTTTGGCATTGTATTGCTCGAAGCTATGGCAACTGGCACTGTGACTGTCTCCGGCGATAACCCTGGGTATGCTAGCGTGCTCAAAGGCTTGGGCGCCTTGTCGCTAGTTAATCCTAAGCATCACGCCGAGTTCTCGCGCCGCCTAGAACTATTGTTGCGCGAAAACGACTTACGCCGCTTGTGGCGCGATTGGGCTGCCAACCAATTACCGCAGTACAGCTACAGCGCCATCGTTGACCAATACGAAGAAGTTTACCAAGATGCCCTAAAGCGGCACGCTACAAAACAGCTGCAAGAGTAGCACATGACGTCATACAAGATTGCCTTTGTGCTTGATGATTCCTTGGACACTCCAGACGGTGTCCAGCAGTATGTGCTTAATGTTAGTAAGTGGTTTGCTGCCCATGGCCACGAAGTGCACTACATTGTGGGCGAAACCCAGCGCACTGACTTGCCCAATCTGCATAGCATTGGCCGCAATGTAAAGGTGCGGTTTAACCAAAACCGCATGTCTATCCCACTGCCGGTGTCGCAGCGCAAAATCCACAAGCTGCTCCAGCATGAAAACTTTGATATTCTGCACGTCCAGATGCCCTATAGCCCATTCTTGGCCGGCCGGGTCGTCAAAAATGCTGCCCCGCATACCGGTGTTGTAGCCACCTTTCATGTGGCGCCGCACACGGG
>CBJLZK010000239.1:0-1657 GCA_966427515.1 uncultured bacterium
CGTGACCGCCGGTCAGCTCGATCAAGCAACTCGCAGCCGACACACGCCGTCAAAATCGGAGGAAATCGCTCCCCCGCCTTCTACCGTCCTAATAGGCGACTGGTAAACAGTCGAAGGAAATGCGCCATCCGTCAGATCGCCGATCGTAATCACAGGTTGTATACAATCGATAGTTGTTGTAACCCGCTGCATCCGCTCGGTAAACGGGAGATTGGTCACAGTGCAGATCAGTCGACCTTCATTACCCTGAGGGGTACCCCGAACGGACCAACCGATAGGCTGGCGAAATGGAGATTGTGATCGCTACAGCTTGAACACAAACGTGATCTTGCCCCCTCGGGCCAAGAACACTCACCGCGGTCCCAGCTCCGATCATGCCACCTCCACCCCTGGGTAAACGGCGGCATGCTTATGAGTGAACTCGCCAAACTAAATCGTCTTTTGATTGTGTTGCCGCGCAAAAAATGGCTTTCAATACTCCATTGGGCCTTAAATTAACGTGATACGGTTTCGATCGGTTGATTCCATCGAGCCCGACGGGCTTTGGCTACTGTGCCAGCGACAACGGTTTTTGGATATATTCGCGCGAGGGGGCTGTTCTCCGTTTCCGTGCTTTGCTACAGGTTCGCCTTAAAATGACGGCATCTGCTTATTGCTGAGGCAAAACGAACTCTGACTAATGGATTGCTGGTGACGAGTCTAACAGCTACGACCTCAAAAGCGCATTCAAGTCCGGCTATACCGGACATAATCGATGCTTTGTCAAATTTCCGTTTGGCGGCTTTACTTGGGTGGCAGGACGTTGCCCAGCGCTACAGAAGATCACGCATTGGCGCATTCTGGCTCACCATTAACATGGGTGTGCTAATAGGGGCGCTCGGCTTGGTTTTTGGTACAATATTCAATTCACCAATGCGAGAATTTCTTCCATTTATATGTATTGGGTTGATATTCTGGGGCTATTATACGCAAATCGTAAGTGAGGGATGCTCTGGTTTTATAAACAATAGTGACATAATACTGCAGCTAAAAATCCCATTTTTTACTTATATTTTGAGAGTTTGGTATAGAAACACAGTCATTTTAGCGCACAACCTAGTAATATTTCCGATTGTTCTTCTTATCGTTTGGAAGTCAATTGGATTTTCGGCGTTCATTGCAGTTCCAGGCTTTATCCTTGTTACGTTGAACATGACGTGGATTGCGTTGGTACTCGCGATCTTATGCACACGTTACCGAGATTTGACTCAAATCGTTCAAAACATTATGCAGGTTATGCTCTATGTCACTCCCATTATGTGGATGCCGGATCACTTGCCGCAAAGCGCTTCACATGCAATGCTTACATATAATCCCTTTTTCCACCTAGTCTCCGTCGTCAGGAATCCGCTTCTTGGCCAGAGCGTCACGCTCCTGAATTGGACTGTGGTGGTCGGTTTAGCTGTCGCCGGGTGGGCTTTTGCGCTCTTGTTGTTGCACAAATACAAGGCCCGAATTGCATACTGGCTTTGAGCGAAAGCAATCGAAGATTTCGGAGAGTTTAAGCAAGCATGACATCGATTTCCTTGGAAACGGTCACCGTCGATTTCCCTATTTATAACGCACGTGGCAGGTCGCTCAAAAATCGCGTCTTGAATATGGCTACTGGTGGTTCGAT
>CBJLZK010000240.1:0-1654 GCA_966427515.1 uncultured bacterium
GCAAAGAAGCCACCTACGTGCGGATATGTACGATGGTCCAACAGCCATTCTGGTTGTGATTGCTGCCAGGCAGTCTTGGAGCCATCAAATAAGGCAGTGGTAGTTTTTTGCTGGCTGCCAACTTCGGGCCCGGTTTCACCACCAAAGTCCAAGAAATAGTGGTAAACGTCGTCGTGGCGCAACGTCAGCAACAAGCCGCACATACCCCCCATACTCAAACCACCAATTGCCCACTGGCTTGGGTCATGACTAGTGCCATAATTTTTGGCCATAAAATTAGGTACATCAACACTCAGATACGTATCGACGTTGCCTCGCGGGCTATTCACACACTCGGTGTCGTTAGTTGCCGAACCAGTATTATCGGCCAATACCACGTAGGGCGCCACCTGATGATGCGCTGCAGCGAATTGGTCCATAATATTTACTATATTGCCAGCATTTGCCCAGTCAGCTGGGCCACCAGGGATTCCTGGCAATAGCACAATAACTGGCAGCTGCACTTTGGGGCCTGCGCTGTTAATTGGCGGAACATACACATAACTGGTACGGGCATGGAATTTTGACGCCGTGCCCAGGATATTGACCGTGTCCAAGCGACCTTTGATATGGCTATTCGACTGAAGCAAGGCTTCGGTGGTAACCGGCTGCTGTATATGCGTTTTTTGAGTGTAAACCACCGTGGTATTTTGGGCATTTTTGGTTTGAACAACCCCAAAGACACTGGCGATCGACGGATAATAGTGGTAGTAACTGTTAACGAGCAACAGACTTACTGCCACGCCGAGTAAGATGTTACCAGTGGCGACACCAATCATCATAAACCTTCGCACCCAAACACCCAGACCCACAAGGGCCACACTCAGGCTAGCAGGTAGTACCATAAATAGAAGGTCGGGTGGCATTTTATCAGCCGGAAAAGCCAACCTTATTCCCCACAAAGCAACCCCGGCAACGATAACCGTTACTCCTACAAGAAAGGGCAGCGTCTGCTTGAGCGACTTATGCCGAAGAAGTTTTTGCATCAAGTAATAGGTAACAACAGCCTTGGCGGCCGAAAGCAACACGAAAGGCCCGCCACTAAAGAGGTTTATATCCATATAGTGAATTCTATCAGATAATCTTCAGGTTTACTGTTATCATAAACACATGAGCTGGTATCACCCGTCGACCATTCTGGATAAAGTCTTTGAGGGCGGCATTCTAATCAAGGGCATCGACGGCGGCCTTGAGTTTTTGGGTGGTTTGCTATTGTTTTTTGTCGACCCCGTCAAGCTACAACATTTCCTGACGAGCATTACCCAGCGTGAATTCACCGACGACCCACACAGTACCTGGGCGACATTGCTACTACACTCAGCACAGCATATTAGCCTGGGCAACAAATACTTTGCTATTGCCTACCTATGGATCCATGGCGGCGTAAAGCTTGTGGCGGTATTTGGGCTGCTTCGCAATCAGATGTGGGCCTATCCCTTTTCACTGATCACATTAGGGCTCCTCATGATTTACCAGGTCTACAGTATCATCGTGCATGTCCACATCGGCATGGTTTTGCTCACTCTGTTCGACATCTTTGTGCTGTGGCTAATTTGGCGTGAATGGAGCAAGGTTAAGACAACTGTAGTACCATAAGAAGTATGAGACCACTTTG
>CBJLZK010000241.1:0-1649 GCA_966427515.1 uncultured bacterium
ATTGATAACTTACGCAATGCAGTAGACACCCTTATTATTATTCCTAATGACCGACTGCTACAGACGATCGACCGTGCGACCCCGCTCGTAGAGGCCTTTAAGGTCGCTGACGATGTTCTTAGGCAAGGTGTTCAGGGTATTTCTGACCTGATCACCGTACATGGTTTGATTAACTTGGACTTTGCCGATGTTAAGGCCGTAATGAGCAATGCAGGCTCAGCCCTTATGGGTATTGGCCGTGCCGCCGGTGAGAACCGCGCTGTGCAGGCTGCTCAGCAAGCCATTGATTCGCCATTACTTGAAGTATCAATTGATGGCGCTCGCGGCATTCTGTTTAACATTATTGGTGGCAACGACCTGTCGATGCATGAGATCAATACAGCCGCTGAAACCATTACATCTGCTGCTGATCCAGAAGCTAACATTATCTTTGGCGCCACGATTAGCCCTGACCTTGACGGCGAGCTAATTATTACTGTCGTGGCTACGGGTTTTGACGCTACGTACTATGCTGAGCGCGCCCAGCGCCCCGATGACGCTGCCATTGCTGCTACTACGTCTGCAACTAACGACACTGCTACAGTTGCCACAACTGATGCGCCACGTCACGACTCTGACATGTCGGGTATCGATATGGATCTAGAGGACAACCCAGCCACCGACTTTAGGTCGGACAACACCATGCCAAATATCTGGACTCTCGATAATGATGACGACAACACCAGTGTCAGCTTCCCAAGCACATCCGATGATGACCGCCACGACGACCACCATGAACCAGACCACCGCGACCAGATCGTAACGTCTCATCACGATGATGAAGAGCTCGAAAAGCCTTCATTCCTGCGCCGTCTTGCCAAGCGCTACAAAGAACACCCAGAAGACGAAAAAACAGATAAAACCGACTAACTGCGTATTAAATAATACAACCATATTCTGGTTGCCAAAGCGCTATAGATAGAGCTATGATTTATAGCACAACCACTATATATAGTGATGGTACGTTAGCAGTCAAAGAGGGAGAGCAGCGAAATGAGATGCAGCCAGTGTCATTTTGATGACACAAAAGTAATCGAATCGCGTGAAGCAGCCGACGGCCAAGCTATTCGCCGCCGTAGGGCATGCACACAATGCGGATATCGCTTTACGACCTACGAACGCATCGAGCGGCCTCAACTTATCGTCATTAAGAATGACGGAACGCGAGAATTGTTTAACCGTGAAAAACTACTTGCTGGCTTATACAGGGCCTGTGAGAAGACTGCGGTTACTAATTTGCAACTAGAGCGACTTGTTTCTGGAATAGAACAAGACCTCTACGCGTGCGGTGAGCCCGAGGTACCATCCACTAAAGTTGGCGAGATGGTCATGGACCGCCTAGCCAAGTTGAATGAAGTTGCCTATGTGCGTTTCGCCAGTGTCTATCGACGATTTAAGGATATTGCAGGCTTCGAAGAGGAGTTATCGCAGATCCGGCAGCGATCCTTTGAGCAGAAGGTGTAAGCCTTCCGCTGCCCTAAAGTCTTGTCTACAACAATGCTTGTCATCCGCCAATACCTAGGCGTATAACAATATACATAGAGTAGTGAGGCTTGGGGGGAGCTGAAGGCGACCTTCAACCAGCTCCTGGCCCGGCTCGAGCGGAGCTT
>CBJLZK010000242.1:0-1646 GCA_966427515.1 uncultured bacterium
TATGAGTGAATCGGCCAGTACGGTATTTCCCGCTACGCCAAGACAGTCCTCTTGATGCTTAATCCGCAGGCCGCCGACAGACCAGTGCTGTGCGGCGGAGTTGTTGCAGCTCCAAGCCTGGACCTTTGCAGCAGTGCTATTGTCGTTGTGGCGCAAGTCAAGACACGCGCCATTAACACCCGATTGTATGGCAGGAGTATTAGACATCGCATCGCCACGGGCGACGTGTACAATCCCAAAGATTAAAACAAGGGCTGAGAGCAGCAAGAGCCATGTACGCTTTTTGTGCTTGGCCTTGGGCTGTGGCGGCCGAAAAGTTGGAGCTGGTCGATATGTTCTAACGACGGGCATGATACCTTTTTAGATTGCTTACGATTTTTGTTTTTGCCAGTGCTATAGAGCACCTTAGATGTACTTATAACATAACTACTTTGTACAGTTTTGACAAGGTGTAAAAGTGTCTACGACTTCTTCTGATGAGGTGGCTGCAAGGCGCCCAGGAATTCTTTGGTCCACCAAAAAACGTTCTCGAGCCGCACGTTCTTGCGCAGCGCACGCCAGCGGCGGATACGTTCAAAAGCCGGCATCCGTAGAGCGTAAGCCAAGCCATACGCGATATCACTAACGTTGCGTGGATCTACTAAAATAGCATCCTTAAGCTGGAAGGCAGCGCCGATCGTTTCGGATAGTACAATCGCGCCGCGCTCGTCGTCACGTGCAGCAATATACTCTTTGACTACTAAATTCATGCCATCGATGATCGGTGTTACCAGCAAAATATCTGCAGTCCTGTACCATGCGTTTAACTCTTCAAAGCCGTGGCTGCGGTAAGCAAATTCGATGGGAGCGACACCGTGTTTTTCGAGAAACCGCGAGTTGATGGTGTGCACTGTCTCGTCAATGTCATCTTTGAGCTTGCGGTATTCGTCGACAGTTTCCCGCGACGGCGCTACCACCAGTTTATATACGGCCCGTCCTGGGCCATAATCTTCTAATACTTTCTCGACAGCTTTAAGCTGTTCGATAATACCTTTGGTGTAGTCCAGGCGCGAGACCGATAAGATCACCTTTTTGCCGGTAACAGTATTCTTGAGCTTACGCAGGTACATTGACACAGCCTTGACGGAACTAGCCTTGCGGTATGCCCTGTAGTCGATGCCGATTGGGAACGCTTGTACTACAGCACCATCCCGCATCTTGAGCCCTGCAGCTTTTAAGCTTTCCATAAAGTTGTCGACGTCACGCTGTGTTTGGAAGCCGAGCACATCCACCTGGGACAAGCTCTGTAGCATCCGCCGGTAGTGCCGCCATTTCATAAGTGTCTTGGCGGGTGGAAATGGGGTATGCAAAAAGAAACCTAAGCGGTTGGTAATGCCCTCGTCGCGGAGCATCTTGGGCAACAACACCAGATGATAATCGTGCACCCAGATGATATCTTTGGGCTGGTAGTTCTGTTTGATCGCCTTACAAAAACGTGAGGTCACCTCGTACATGGCGTCCCAGTCAGCTTTTTCGCTAAGCCTAGATGGCTTGATGCCATGCATGATCGGCCACAGCGTGCCATTGGCGAGGCGGTCGTAATAGCCCTTCAATAAACGGGCCGATATGGCTACTGGCACGAGTGTTTCGGGAAAGTGCAACTGTTT
>CBJLZK010000243.1:0-1641 GCA_966427515.1 uncultured bacterium
CAACTCTATTGGGATGGTGCCCATACCATTCAACGTCGATCTCGCCATCTTTGAGGTAAGTACGGCCGCTCCATAGCTGGTCGGCTGTAGCCTTGGCCTGGGTAGGAGTTAGGCCCTGCGTCTGTTGGGCTATATATGCATTAGCGTGCGGCTGGTTGGCCGAAAGCAACCAGAAAGCCGGCCATGTACCGGGCGCATCAGGCACCATAATGTCAGCCTCTACTTTGCCGTAAGTAAAAGTTAAGCCGTGCGGCAGCTGCTCACCATTGTTGCTATCGTATGTTTCCAACCGGCCCGAAGTCCAAGCAAAGGTACGGCCTTGGTTGTCATTGGGGTATGTGTAGTTTTCACGACGTGCCTCGATAATTAGCTGGCCGTTCTCGATGCGGATATTAGCGGGGCGGTCGGTATAGGCCTGTTGCTCGTCATTCCAGCCAGGCACATCGGGATTGAGGTTAGCCGCAAGCTGGGAAGAGTCTACGGGGCCATTTGGCAGTTGGGAAAAATTCAGTTCCCAGCTTGGTGTTTTGGCAAACTCAGCCTGTAGTGGACTGACTTCACTGGGCGCACTAGGTGGAGCTCCGTGGTGGTTTACGCTTGTATGGCTGCAAGCTGCCAGGCCAGCGGCTAGAGCTAAGCTGCCGCCGATAATCGCAATACGGGTTAGTAAAGGGTGTTGGTCGATGAACTGGCTTGAGTGGGGGAATTCCATGATATTCGGTCTCGTTCAGATGCTACAACCTAATCATAACAAAAAGAAAAACCACGACTTGCATGTCATGGTTTTTCTTTTGGGGCGAAAGATGGGATTTGAACCCACGGCCTCCGGAGCCACAATCCAGCGCTCTAACCAACTGAGCTACTTCCGCCATATAGAATTGAACGGGACTATTGTACCATTTTTAAAGAAGTAAATCCACCGTTAAACCTACCTTTTGTAAAATCTAACAATGTTTACTTTACGGGTCGCTTGTAGTAGTATAGTATGCATTCGACAACAGGCAGGCTTACTGCCAGCCTGCTCAACGTAAATTGTAAGCTAACCTTCGAGGAAGGATTTTTTTATGTCTATCACAGCTGAAGCGGGCTTGATGAGCGACGAAGCAGTTCGCCCTCAGCTTGAACTCATTGCTGGCGGCGCAGGCCAAGTTGTAGCCGCCGAAACTATCGAAGGTCCAACGTATAAGTATGTATTGGACTATAACGAAAAGGGCGAGATCAGTGGCGCCCGGTCATGGACGACCGACCCCGCTGCCGGCTATTCAAGTTTTAAGATGTTTGATGCGGAGGGCCGCCCCGTCGAAACTACCGAGAACTTCAAAGATGGTAAATGGCGTGAGACTATCTGGTACAAAAATGGCGAACCTGCTAGTCGTGTGGTCGTTGACAAGATGGCCAACACCAGCACTATGACTATTCATCAGCAGGGCATGGGTGACTGGGTACGTACTACTCCTTACGAAGGCGTAGATGGTTGGACCAGCACGGCCCCACGTTTAGGCTAGCTAAAGCCACAATCTAATTTAAATACCCCGCTCTGATCAGCGGGGTATTTAAATGTATACATATCTGAAGTGCTCTGTGGTGCCCCGGGTGGGACTCGAACCAACGAACGAAAGCGGAGAAGTCTCTTGCGCGATC
>CBJLZK010000244.1:0-1628 GCA_966427515.1 uncultured bacterium
ACAGTAGCACAAAATAAGTACAGTAATTAGATCGCTTGTTTGCCAGTAATTGATGCCATTACTACTGTTTGCCTTTAGCGGAATGTATTGACATTAACGTAATGTCGTGTTATCATAAGCATAATTTCGTGAGAAGAAATAGAGGGTTTCAGCGCCAGCATAGGCGTTGGAGCTCTTTTTTGTTCTCGGGTGCGGAAGTAAAGAGTTTTAATGGAGGTTTTCAGGATGGCTGGAACAAAGAAGGGCGGCGAAGCTGCTGCTAGTACCAACAAGCAGAAATACGGTGCAGACTTTTACGCAAAGATCGGTGCTATGGGTGGCAAGAAGGGCCGTACCGGTGGTTTCTTCGCTAACCGTGACCTAGCTCGTGAAGCTGGTCGCAAGGGTGGCCGCATTTCGCGCCGCACTAAGAAGGTTGAAGCTTAAGTAAGCCAAGCCACTAGTAAATACGCCCACACAATGTGTGGGCGTATTTTTTATGCCGCTAGAGCTTTTTTGAGCCGGTATGGGCGGCAGAAACGGGCGTTAGTGACCTTCCATTGGTCCTGGCAGTTTAAGCAGCGATATAGGGCTTTATTTTGCTGCAACCCGTGACTACCACAGTTTGGGCACATACTACGCTTATGGAGCCAGTCGCGGTATGTGTCCAGGCAGTCTTGGACATGTTCCGGGCTAATACTGACCTCGTATTTCTTACTTATAGAGATAGCTTGGCTCCAAGCCTCTGCTTCTTTTTGCAGTAGGTCCGCATCACTTTGGTAGGTCTGGTGGCCAAGTAGCGCGTGCCCAAGTTCGTGGAGTACCGACCAGATGTCGCTTTCTTGGTCTGCCGTAGCAAAATAAATAGTTTTGGCTTGTGGCGACCAACTGGCAACGGGTCCTTCGGTAAAACGAAGGGCAGGGTAATCTTGCTGGAGCTTACTTATGAACGCTTCCATATACACTCTTGGCTAAGTCGTAGCAACCGTAGACTACAGCGAGTTCGGGGCGCTTAGCCTCAACGATTAACGGAATAGGTGTGATAGGTGTTTCGAACCGCTTAAGCTCTGCCATAAGGAATGGTTTAAATTTGTGTGCATACGAACCAACACCTCCACCAAGCACTACTACGTCTGGTTGAATAAATGTGATCAGGTCGTAAAGGCCAATGGCTATATCGTGACAAATAAGTTTCCAGGTTTTCTCGTCGTTAATATCACTGGCTCGTTTGCCAAAACGCCTAACAATTGCACGTCCTGATGCAAAGTCTTCCCATTTTTGGAGCTTACCGTTGTGCTCAAGAATAAGCTCACCACCTTCTGAATCTTCAAAATCACTGTCGATCTTGCGATCGGTTATAACACCGGTACCGATACCCGTACTGATAGTGACGTACAGGACACAACGGTGTGCTGGTAACAACATCGCCTCTGATAAACCTGCCAGATTAGCGTCATTATCAATAACAACGGGCAGACCGGTAATGCGCCCGACATCGCGTTTAAGTGGGACGTCCTTCCAGGGCAGATTTCCAAAGGCTTTTACTGTACCTTTTTCGCGGTCAAGGCGGCCGGGTGCCGCTACGCCTACGGCAATGTATTCCTTTGTTGTAAGATTTGCTATCGTTTTTGACAGTTCCTTGAGGAATT
>CBJLZK010000245.1:0-1623 GCA_966427515.1 uncultured bacterium
TGTTATAATTGCTTGCCAGAAAACCGTTAGTTCCTGTTGCCGCCGAAGGGGTAATGGTATAGCCTGTACCTGCTGCCGTGGTTGCAGTTAAAGGCTGGCCCCCTGTCGTTGTAAGAGGGGTAAGCGTTACACTGTTCACCGTTTCGCCGTTAACACCTGCTGTGGCCGTAAAGTTCGATCCGCTTGTTACTGTTGTCAGCGGAGTACCGTAAGTCATTGACTGCGCGGTGGCCGTTACCGTCAGTGAGGCCTTACCAACCGTGCTGCTATAAGGCGTATAGGTAATGTTATAATTGCTTGCCAGAAAACCGTTAGTTCCTGTTGCCGCCGAAGGGGTAATAGTATAGCCTGTACCTGCTGCCGTGGTTGCTGTTAAAGGCTGGCCCCCTGTTGTTGTAAGAGGGGTCAACGTTACGCTGTTCACCGTTTCGCCGTTAACACCTGCTGTGGCCGTAAAGTTCGATCCACCCGTTACTGTTGTCAGCGGTGTACCGTAAGTCATTGTCTGCGCGGTGGCCGTTACCGTCAGCGGGGCTGGAGTAACTGTTAGCGTCCTGTGTATTATTGTAGCCGGATTATAATTGCTATTGCCTGCCTGCGAAGCGCTTATGGTTGACGCTCCAACGCCTACGATATGTATATTACCGCTAACAATAGTAGCTACAGCAGAATTGCTGCTGGTATACGTTATAGCCAATCCTGAACTGGCAGTTGCGCCGGGCGAAAAATCAGCTGCTCCGTAAACCTGAGAAGGTGGCGCTGTAAAGGTTATGGTTTGACTAGCTTTGTTAACTGTAAAAAGCTGGGTCACGTTTGTTGCGGCGGAATAGTCAACATTACCTGCCTGAGAAGCTGTTATGTTTGCGGTACCAGCTCCTACAATTGTTAATATATTGCCCGAAACCGTAGCCACCGCAGCATTGTCGCTACTGTAACTTACCGTTAAGCCCGAACTGGCTGTAGCTGTAAGCGTAACAGGGCCCGCGCCGAATGTCTGGGCGCTTAATGCGTTAAAGGTTATAGTTTGGCTTGCCTGGGTTACAGTAATAGACTGTGTTACCGGTGTAGCAGCAGTATAGTTAGTATTACCTCCCTGTGAAGCCGTTATGTTTGCGGTTCCAATGCCTACAATATGTATGTTACCGCTAACAATGGTGGCTACGTTGGTATTGTCGCTGCTATAACTTACAGGCAGTCCTGAGCTGGCAGTGGCGCCCGGTGAAAAATCTGCCGTGCCGAACGGCTTGCTGCCTATGGCGTTAAATGTTATGGTTTGGCTTGCCTGGGTTACAGTAATAGGTTTTGTTACCGGTGTAGCAGCACTATAGTTAGTATTGCCTGTCTGGGAAGCCGTTATGTTAGCTGTTCCAACGCCTACAATATGTATATTACCGCTAACAATGGTAGCTACGCTTGTATTGTCGCTGCTATAGCTTACAGACAGTCCTGAAGTGGCAGTGGCACCTGGTGAAAAATCTGCCGTACCAAACGGCTTGCTGCCTATGGCATTAAAAGTTATGGTTTGACTAGCTTTGTTAACTGTAAAAGGCTGGATCACGTTGGTTGCAGCGGAATAGTTAGCATCACCTGCCTGAGAAGCTGTTATGTTTGCGGTACCAGCGC
>CBJLZK010000246.1:0-1616 GCA_966427515.1 uncultured bacterium
CGGCTAGCCCAGGTAGTCGAGCATTTACTATGGAGGCGTGGGTAAAGTTTGACACACTACCTACCACAACAGGTACCAATGGCGAATTCGGTATTATTCAGAAAGGCAGAGGTGGAACTAGTAACTACGAATTTGGGTGGAGCTTGATACTAAATGCATCTTCAACTGGGTATCAAATGTCCTTTCAAGTTTCTAGCAATGGGACAACGATTGTAAATGTAAATTCTTCTAACTTAAGTGGGTTTGCTGCGGGTCAGTGGAATCATTTTGCAATAACACAAACTGCTGGGTCAGGTGTTGTCAACTACTGGTTCAACGGGGTGAATATTAGTTCCTCGAACACTGGTGTTGGCACTATATTCTCTGGGACTGGTGCTGTTGCTATAGGCAACAACAATAACGGCAGCAACAACATCTGGATGGGATACATAAGTAACTTAAGAGTTGTGTACGGTTCTGTGCTGTACTCATCAACCTTTACGCCTTCCACATCCCCACTGACTGCTGTTGCCGGCACAAGTTTTTTGGGTTGTCAGTCAAATCGTTTTATAGACACATCCACTAGTGCATGGGCTATTACTGTAAACGGCACTCCTGCGGTACGCCGGTTTAATCCTTTTGGCGACAACGCAACTCCATACACCACAGGTACGTATGGAGGTTCGTTATTTCAGGGAATAACTGGTAATGACTATTTGACTGGGGGCCCTACTATCATTATATCGGGTGATTTCACAATAGAGGGGTGGGTGTACTACATCGGTACTGGCGTTACCCTAATCTCTCAATGGGTTGCTGGCACACCATCATTATGCAGTTATATCTTCGGCATACGCGGAAATGGATCCGGTAATTTGTTCTTTTCTTATGGCCAGGGTTCAACCACAACACAGGTGAATGGATCTTCAGTGGCAGTTGTAGCAAACGCCTGGAATCACATAGCTGTAACAAGGAGCGGTTCTACCGTACGATTTTTTATTAATGGGGTGTTAGATAGCTCTACTGCTACAATAAGCGGATCACTCAATAACAGCACTTCTGTTCAGGAAATAGGGTCACAGAGTGGAACTTCGTCAACGACTACTCAATACCTGTCGGACGTGCGGATAGTTAACGGCACCGCCCAGTACACTGCGTCTTTTAGCCCACCGACTGCACCACTAACAAACGTTACTAACACAGTTTTCCAGTACAAAGCCATTGACTCAAGTATTTTCGACAATGCAATGCAACAGTTGATGTACACGTCAGGCAATGCGAAAGTTAGTACAACGCAGCAGAAATTTGGCAATGGCTCGTTGAGTTTTGACGGTACCTCTTCTACATACTTAAGAGTACCAAACTATCAACTCCCAGTGTGGGGGCCGACTAGTACTAGCTGGACAATAGAAGGGTGGATATACCCAACCGCATCTGGTGGAGGAATATTCTCACAGGGTACTACCGGGGGCAGTAACGCAGCTATAAACCTGTCCTTAAGTACTTTAGCGTTACAGCTACAGTACTCGACTAATGGGACTGCTTGGACTACTGTAACAGCATCTACCTCTTCATTAACTACCAGCACATGGAATCATTTTGCTGTAGTGAATAACGCGGGTTCTCTCACATACTAT
>CBJLZK010000247.1:0-1599 GCA_966427515.1 uncultured bacterium
AAGGCCACCAGCGTCACGATAATCGCGCCCAAGGTGTGTCCGACCATAGGGATCAAACCACAGATAAAGACAATTACAAATAGGGCTGCCGGATAGCTAATGCCCAGGATAATCAGCATTGGCAAGATCAAACAAGCTGCAATAACTGCCAGCGTAACCTGGCCGTTAACATAGCCCTTGACCACCTTGTACATGCCCAAAGCCAGGCGCTCAGCCCGTTCGTGGTGTTCGTCGGGCAAAATATCCTTGAATAAGGCTAGCCAGCGCGGTCCTTCGATAAGCATCATGAAGGTCAAGGCAAGGATTGTTAACATCGAGAAAAGGCTGCTGCCAATCTTGCCAGCAACATCTACCGCTGTACCGCCAGCATTCTTGAGGCGCTCACTCAGGGTACTCGAAAAATTGTCGACCTGGCTTTGCAGGTTATAACGCTTAACGAGCTTGCCGACACTGGAGTTCTGGTCCTTGACGTCGCTAACCAAACCAGGCGCCGCCTGGATAAAGCTGTTGGTCTGGCGTACCAGTGGCGGAACAATACTCGCCAAAAAGCTACCAAGCACCACTACAATAAGCAAAAACGAAATGGTCGTAGCCAGTGTACGGTTGCCACGCCGCTTGCCAGGCAAGTGCTGCGCTACCCAGTGCACGGGAGCATTCAGGGCAATCGCCAAAAAGAACGCCGTAAAGATAAGTACTAGCGCATGGCGTGCCTGATGCACTGCCGCCAGCAAAATCATCATGCCCACCACCAGCAATAGCACACGTATTACCACGCGGTTTGGGATATTAAGGTTTATTGTGTTGTCTTTTGGTTTACCACTCAGTCCAAACATAGATACCTCTTTACCCAGTATTATTGCTTAACTCTTCCGCTTATGCAACGCTGCCGCATAGACAGCCAAGATAGCATCGGCCACGTTGGGCATATCAAACTTGCGCACAAATTGCTGCTGCCACTGGTGTGCTTCGCTGCGCAATTGCGGCGCCACCAGGTAATCATTGATCTGATTAGCAAACGTTTCTTCGTTGTTGGGATCGAACATAGCCTCGGGACGTTCACCCATCACGCTTGCATACCCTGGATTGTTGCCAGCCAGTACCACGCCACGGCCAGCTGCCATACCTTCGAGTAGCACAATACCAAAGCTTTCGCCGCCAGTACTGGGATATACAATTACGTCGCCAGTAGCCAGGTAACGAGGCTTATCTTCTTCGGCCACAAAGCCGGTAAAGGTTACGATCTTGTCCAGGCCATTCTGCTTGGTGTATGCCTTCAGTTGCTCCTCAAGCGGCCCTTTGCCACAGACCAGCACTTTGCAGTTATTTGGCAATCTGCCGGTTTGGTGCAAGCGGTTAATCGCCCGCAGGAAATGCTGGCAACCCTTGCGCTCTACCAAGCGGCCAAAGAACACGATGTTAGTGCTTTTGACGTACTCAGGAAACGGCTTGGGACGGTAAAAGCTAGACAGATCGAGCGTGTTAGGTACGACAGTGCTCTGGATATGGAACGTATCGGCGGCGAACTCCTCGGCAACCTTAGAAACACTAATGAACTCGTCGAAGCGTTTGAGTGAGCCGCCCACCATCAACCGGAGCAGC
>CBJLZK010000248.1:0-1596 GCA_966427515.1 uncultured bacterium
TACAGGCTTCGCCACAAGCTCCGGTAGCGTCACCTTCAACTTCGGAAGTGTCACCGCTAAGGCGAACATGTGTAGCGTCTTTTCGGTTGCCTCTGGAGCCGACCTCACTGTAGCTGGCACGATCCAGAAGAACGCCACGTCCAGTGCTGTTTGCCCGTCGATGACGATCAGCGGCTTGACAAGCGCCTCTTACCTATTTGTGCGGGTTTCAGCGGGAGAGTTGGCAACGACACTATTCAGTGGGTCGACCAACAACTATAGTATCTTCGGGTCGTCATTCAACTCGGGCACGAGTGGCGGTTCTGCTGCCACGAACATGACGGTTGCGGGTGAATACCGCATCTTCACTGGCACTGGGGATACTAGCAATCCGGCTAGCAACTCCTGCAATAACGCCTCGATCTATGTGGCCTTCCAAGAAACTTCTTCAGGATCTACCACCAACGTAACGATCGCTGGCACTGTATGTGCAGATGTGGCAGTTGCGGAACCAGCCACCTACCGAAGGAGTGCTGCGGGACTAGTTGTTGCTCCCGCTAGTGTCTTACACGTCCTAACAGCGCCTCGATCAGCAGTAGGTGCTATAGCAATATTCACCCAGCAATCAAGGGCGGCTACCTATAACAAAACAGTTGCGAGCACAACAGCTCTCTTTGGGAGTGTTAAAGCAGGCTTGTTGTATGCCCGTTCTATTTCGGGGATGGTAACCACTTTTGTTAGCCGTTCAGCGGTCACTGCTTACCAGCGCACAGTTGCAAGTGCAATCACGTTGTTCGGAAGTACCAAAACAGTTGCGCAATACCTCCGAAGCTTTGGCACTACAGTTGTAGGAATGGTCTCGGTTGCTGCATTTGGATCTCACCCACGTACAATAAGCGGGTCTGTGAAGACCTCCGCAACCCTTAAGACTACTGCACAGTACGTGAGGACGGTTTCATCTCCCGTCGTAACCTTTGTTAACCGCACAACTACGGCAGCCTATCACAGTGCTATTGCTGGGGTAGTTGTAGTGCAGGGCAGCTTAAAAGTAACGGTATCGGCTTTCCGTTCGGTGATAGGATCTGTAGCCACCTTTGCGCAAGTAAGTAAAGGGGCGGTTAGCTCGCGCACGATCAGTGCTTACGTTGCGCTACGGGGGAGTGTTAATAAGAGTGCCCAATACGTACGTGCTACAAGTGGTCTAATTACCACCCTCACTACTCAGTCTAGAACCGCACAATACGTTCGCGCGGTTGCAGGGTTGGTAACAACCCCCAACAGTCAGACTCGTATCACCACCTATGTGAGATCAATCCTAGGGAATGTTACTACCTTTACTGTACAGACTCGGCAGACTGCTTACAAGCGCGCTATCAACGGGGTAAATGTCCTCTTCGGCAGCTTGAAGACGG
Organism: uncultured bacterium; assembly: GCA_966427515.1. Lineage (GTDB taxonomy): Bacteria > Patescibacteriota > Saccharimonadia > Saccharimonadales > UBA4665 > JARIHD01. The sequence goes on from CBJLZK010000248.1 coordinate 1,392, forward strand.
CTGTGCCCTACATAAGGGCTGTCACAACGGCGGTTGCCGTCTTCTCCACACAGACACGCCAAGCGGCATATCAGCGGGCAGTTAGTGGGGTCTCATCTGTGTTCGGGGGTATAAATAAGAGCGCACAGTATGTGAGGACAACAAGCGGCACTATCGTTGCGAAAGCCCAGACTACCACAGTTGCGACTTATTATAGGGCTGTTAA
>CBJLZK010000249.1:0-1595 GCA_966427515.1 uncultured bacterium
AGGGCCACGTCGAACCCGACGAGGAACCTAAGGCGACTGCCGAGCGTGAAATCCGTGAAGAAACTGGCCTCCAAGAGATGAAAGTCTTTAACTGGTTGGGCAAGGTTAACTTCCGCTACCGCCGTGGCCAGACACTGGTGCTGATGACCATGCACATTTATTTGGTACAGGGACTTGGTGAGACCAATAAACTGAACCCAGAAGACTGGCTCAACGATATCCGGTGGTTCCCACTGAGCCAGGCAATCGACAAGATCGCTTATGACGACATCGGTAAGCTTATCCTGGTAGGGATGAAGAAAATTCGTGATGCTAAACTCTAAGATTTCTGCCAGCAACGTAAAAGGAGTAAAACATGGATACTAGTGCCTACCAGGCCTTTGCCAAGGATGTGCTTGGCGTTGAGTTTGATAACATCGATCTTTTGGTGCTTGCTTTCACGCACCGTTCTTACGTGAACGAGCACAAGAAGACCGCTCCCGAACACAACGAACGTCTCGAATTTTTGGGCGACGCCGTCCTCGAACTAGTAGTAACCGAATATCTGTACGGCAACTTCAGTGACCCAGAAGGCATTCTGACCAACTGGCGCAGCGCGCTGGTGCGCACTGAGAGTATTGGTGCCGCTGCAGCCCGCAATGGCTTTGAGCCGCTCTTGCGCCTGAGCCGCGGTGAAAAGCACGGTACCGACCGTGCCCGCGCTCAAATTTTGGCTAACAGCTACGAAGCTGTTACCGGTGCTCTGTACCTAGATAAGGGCTACGAGGCCGCTAAGGCATTTATCACCAGGACTATCCTGAGCACCTTTAAGGACATTCTAGCTTCGGGCTCATGGATGGACCCTAAATCTCACTTGCAAGAGATTGCACAGAGCCGTGAGGGCCACACGCCACAATACAAAGTGCTTCACGAAGAAGGCCCCGACCACGACAAGATCTTTACCGTGGGCGTTTTCGTCAATGGGGTGCTGCGTGGTGAAGGTACTGGCCCCAGCAAGCAAGCCGGCCAGCAAAAAGCCGCCGAAGCTGCCCTGCAGTACTACAACAGCAAAGGCTAGGCCATATGCCCGATTTGCGCTTTGAAGCTATTGCTATGGGTGAGCAAGATCCGTTTGCCCATCAGGCAGTAGACATTGTCTATGATTCGCTCACTAGCTTTAGCCGCCCGAGTACGTTTGCAGCTTCGGTTAGACCACTGCTTACCTATAACACGCAATTCTACGGCTTGATTGCACTCCCAGACGATCTAGTGGCCGTTGGCTCGCTGTTTCCGTCACTGGAAACAGCTGGCGAAGTCCACCTGAGCGAATTTGCCGTAGCCGAGCCGTACCGGGGACAGGGCTTGGGCCGCATGATGCTAACGGAACTAGAGCGTGTGACCCAAGAAGACTATCGGGCGGCTGGCCTATCTCTGTACCCAGAGGGTGATTCCAGGGATTTTTATAAGCATTTAGGCTACGAGGATCGCCCCACGGAACCACTCCACCTCGTGAAGCGGTTTGACCGGCGCTAGACAACAGTTGACATCAGGGGCGCTTATCTGTAAAATATAGCGAGATTACTTTAGAAGTCTTAAAGAGAACGAAAGAGAGATTA
>CBJLZK010000250.1:0-1589 GCA_966427515.1 uncultured bacterium
GGTGAAGCTGTGCAAGCCGTCGCTAACTTTTACAAGATCAGCCCGGATAATATCTTTGTAGTACACGACGAGTTAGATATCCCATTCGGCCAGATCCGCACCCGCATGGGCGGTAGCGCCGCAGGCCACAATGGCATTAAATCAGTCAGCCAACACCTCGGCGAAAACTACGGCCGCATCAGGATTGGTATCGGCCCTAAGTTGCACGACAGGCAAGACAGCGCCGACTTTGTGTTGGCCAAATTTAGCACCGAGCAAGAAGCACAAATGAAAAACCTCACCCGGGAAGCAAGTGCCATCCTAAGTGAAGTTGCATACAGCGGTGGCAAACTTGCCAGCGAAACCCGCAGTTTTATCGTCTAGAACTCAGCCCCTTGCAAATCCTCATGAGGGATATACCCACGCGCCAGCGCCTCGGCGTACGAGTGAGTATTCTCGTCATGCTTTATCTGCTCAGTTGCAAATTCGACGAAAGTCGTCTCCAGATCAGTGCCGCTACGGACTAGTTTGCGGCCCAAATCGCCATTTTCATGCGAAATCAAGATAAGTATAGAGTTCATTGGACGGCCGTGTTTCAGATAGTAGCCATCACCAATCAAGCCTGCCGCCATAGCCTGATGCCATTGCGAGGTGTTCGCGTAAACATAATCACCAGCCAAGACAGCTAGGTCGGGATTGTTTTGGTCCTGGCCCATTGCTTCGAATTCAACCTGAGTGCGTATCTCCCTCAAGGCCCGGCCTGCTGGTGTCATATACCTGCCAGTTTCGGCCTCGTAATTAGGAGCAATATTCACAACTAGGTTATGGCTCTCCGACAAGGCCGCCAAATACGTCTCGTCGACCATTACGCCATTGTGCATTACCAGGTTGCCAATACCGTCCCTAGCACGCCGTATATGCTCCATACGCACGCTTGGCGTAGGGTCTAACGCCACAACGTCAAAGTTGCCAGCTAGATCACGAAATTCATTTATGTCACCCAAACCATGGCGACTTTGGGGGTCCGTCAGGCAAACACATGCAAGGAGCGGACTATTCCTATGTTTGCTACCAATCCAATACCCGTACCCATTACCAAGGTTAAAGTCAGTAACAAATTCGCTTGGTGGCGTGACAGGTTCATTCCTGATGTGGTTACCATTAAGTGGTTCACCGTTGAATGGACTACACAAAGCCACATCACCCATAGGGGTGCCGGCAAACCAATCATCAATAGGTAAAACTTCGTAATTAGCCATAAGCTCTATACCATGCTACAAAAAACGGCTTACGAGAGGGGGTGGGCACCGCTCGCAAGCCGATTTTTGGAGACATCCGAGGATGTCTCCGCCTTATCCCGAAGGATAACAACCCTTTAAGCCCACCCAGCGAAGCGTCATGCACTAAAACTCCATAAAGTGATGCGCCGGTCGCAAAGGACCATCTTTTTGGACTCGCTCTTTTTGGGCCACCAGGGCCCTATCATAACCGAAGCCATGAACGGGCGCTTAAAGGGGTTAGTATGTTTTAGAGCGCATTTCAGTTCCTATTTGGGGGAACTAGCGCTATAAGATAAGTGGAGGGTAACAACTTCCTTGCAGCACGCTCTA
>CBJLZK010000251.1:0-1576 GCA_966427515.1 uncultured bacterium
CGGATTTGGGCGGCTTCGGCTTCCAAACGGAATAACTCAGCTGCCAGCTGGATATGCTCGGCAACGGTTTTGTCCTCGGTCTTTTCGGCTTTTTTGAGCAGGGTATTATATGCCTGCTGCGCCTCAGCAATAGGGATGGTGCAGCGGGTGCAAACACCATATTCGCCAATCTTTAAGTTGTGGCCACCATAGTCAAACTCTGCTGCGGCTGGCAATGCCGCCAGAGTATCCCGGATGACATCAAGCGCTTGATGAGCAGCCGCCTCGACGTCAGGATCATCAGAATGTGTTTTTATCATAACCCACCTTATTATCGTTATTGTTAGCTTCTAATTCGATTATACATGAGCGTTTTGCAACATGGTGGTAAACTCGGCAAAACTGTCTGCCACCACATCTGGAGCTGTCGGCAATGCCTGCAGCGTCGGCTTATCAAATCTTGTCGTTATAGCGCACACAAATAAATTAGCAGCTTTGGCGGAAGCAATGCCGCGAGGGTCGTCCTCGAATGCCAATACTGATGAGCGTGCTGTCTCGGACAGATCCAACGAGGCAAAGGCCAAGTTGTAGACTTCAGGATCAGGCTTGGCATGTGTAAACTTCTCGCGCGTAAATAGGCGCTGCTCGGGGAAAAACCGCTTTAGATCTGTAAGTTCTTCCAAAAATAGGTCAACGTCCCGGCGGTAGGCCGTACTGGCAACTGCCATTTTGTGCCGCAGCCCGTGGCTTGCCAAAAATTCGATAAATTTGGTGGCACCCTTAACCTCACTGCCTTGTGAGCGCAAAATGTCTTCGTGCAATTCGTCCTTGAGCTTAAAGATTTCTTGGAACAAAACATTATCCGGATCGATCTCGTCACCGTCAACCTCGCCAGCCATAACTAGCATCTGCCACACCGCTGCCTGCAGCGAATGTGCTTTGGCGGTCATAAAAGCTTCCAGGCAACGTTCGAGTGTAAACTCCAGCAACCCTTGGCTGCCATAACGCCGGCCTACCTCGTGTGCGGCCGCAAGGCGGGATAGTTCATGCAGGTTATGCTCGTGACCATCGGGGTAATTATTGAGCAGAGTATCGTCAACATCAAAAATAGCACCTTGTAACTTATCGAGCGGAATCATAGCTACAGTATACTGCCTATTCTGCCACGTGCGTGCCAACGCCGTCGTCCACGGCTGCGATGACCTTATCGATCGAGGTAATAATAGCTGTGCGGTTTTGGCCGGACTGGGCAAAGCGTATAGCAGCTTGCACCTTAGGGAGCATGCTGCCAGGGGCAAACTGGTTTTGGCCGACGTACGTCTGCAGTTCGTCGGGCGTTACTTTGCCCAAGTTCTCTTCGTTGGGCTGGCGGAAGTTAATCGAGACGGCTTCGACACCTGTCAAGATAAGTAGCGTATCGGCTTCGACTAATTCTGCCAGCTTTTCGGCGGCAAAGTCTTTGTCGATGACCGCTTCGACGCCAGATAACTTGCCCTGTTTTTCCACCACAGGAATACCACCGCCACCTGCAGCAATTACGACGTTATGGTTATCTACGGCTTGTTTAATAAAGTCTATTTCGACAATGTCCACGGGT
>CBJLZK010000252.1:0-1574 GCA_966427515.1 uncultured bacterium
ACAAGCCAAATAGGCTTTGGTCGTGACGTAAACGTAGCTTTTCGCGTTGGTCAGGCGTGGGCTCGTCGGCGTACACGATCGCCACGTTCCGCACAGCGTCCATGTGGTCTTTGGGCAGTTCGTCCATTACTTCAGCAATAAGATCAGCGAATTGCTCATCAGAAATATCTACCATATCTTTATTGTACCAAGGCTTACCCCTGTAGCACGAACCATTGTTAGCATTTTTACATCTTTATACAGCGAATCGTCAGATAATTTGAACCATAATCAAGGAGACCAATTATGGGAATCATTGCATGGATCGTTCTGGGTGGTGTCGCCGGCTGGCTCGCCTCAATGATTGCAGGTACGGACGCGCAGCAGGGCATTGTCGGCAACATTATCGTCGGAATCTTGGGTGCATTTATCGGTGGGCTACTCTTCAGCCTCTTGGGCGGTTCGGGTATTACAGGTTTTAACCTTTGGAGTCTCCTCGTAGCTGTAATCGGCTCGGTTGTGCTGCTATTTATCATACGGGGTGTCCGGCACGCCTAACCTTAATTCCCTATCTTTCACCTCGCCCCTCGTCTGGGCGAGGTTTTTTTATTGGCAACTAAAAAGAGCGGCCCAGAGGGACCGCTCCGGTCAAAAGACAATGATAAGCTGCAGCCCTAGATCTTCTTTTCACGCTTGCGCTTGGTTGGGTCAAGCTCACGCTTACGCAAACGAAGGTTCTTGGGGGTTACTTCCAAAAGCTCGTCGTTCTCGATAAAGTCCAAGCATTCCTCGAGGCTAAAGATAACCGGAGGGGTCAGCTGGACAACACCGTCACTACTGGAGCTACGCATGTTTGTTAGGTGCTTAGCCTTGCAGACATTGATTTCCATGTCTTCCTGACGGGTGTTAAGGCCAACAATCTGACCAGCGTATACCTTCTCGGCAGGGCCGACAAAGGTGGTGCCACGGGCTTCGGCGTTCTGTAGGGCGTATGGGGTAGTCACACCTGCTTCGAACGAGATAAGCACGCCGTTACGGAGTTGCTGCAGTGGTGCGCCCAATGCTTGGTAGCCGGTCATCAAGGTGTTCATAACGATGGTGCCCTTGGTGTTGGTCATCAAGATGTTGCGCATACCCAATAAAGCACGTGTTGGCATTTCGTATACCAACTTTGTAACACCCTTAGGTGTAGCAAATTGCTCCTTGAGGTTGGCGCGGCGCTGGCCGAGCTCCATCTGAACGGCGCCGACATGTTCGGCTGGCACTTCGATAACTACTTCTTCGAGTGGTTCCATAGTCTGGCCATCTTCTTGGATGGTCACAACCTGTGGACGGCCTACTTCAAATTCGTAGCCTTCGCGGCGCATCGTTTCGATCAGCACGCTTAAGTGCAGTTCGCCGCGGCCGGATACACGGAAGCCGATACCCTCATCTTCGACACGCAAACCAACGTTAGTTTCGAGTTCTTTGGTCAAACGGTCACCGATCTGGCGGCTCGTAGTGAATTCGCCTTCTTGGCCCTTGAACGGCGAGGTGTTTGGCCCCAAGTAAATTTGAAGCGTAGGAGCCTCAACTTCCATAACTGGCAAAGCTTC
>CBJLZK010000253.1:0-1570 GCA_966427515.1 uncultured bacterium
TAATGGGGTTAGCAATAAAGGGCGGCCGCTCAGCAACCGGCAACTGCATGGCGATTCCATCGAGCACAGCAAGCAAATCACCCATGATTGTACCAGTGGAAAAGTAATTTTTCTCAACAAGAGCTAGAACAAGGATAGATTTCAAGTTGTCAGTTAGCCCATTTAAATCACGAATCCGCTTAATAATTAGTGCCATCTGGCGAAGACCAGGGTTCAGCTCTGCCTTATCGTTGAACCAGTCCGCGAATGCCTTGGCATCGCTGTGCTTCCAGTCGTCAGTTTCGCGGTTTGGAACTGCTCGGACACCGCCGGTATTTTTAGTAGGAACCAAATCGACATGAAAACCAATACCACCGCCATCAGCCACATATTCTATCCTTACACAAGAGTTCTTGCTCCTATCGATTAACATGCGGGAGTATGTGCCATCCTCTTCAAGTAATTCTGCAACCTCGTCAAGTGCGCTAACGGCGCCGTCCCAGTCAGCCCTCTCGACGACAATGTCAATATCATACTCGCCCGCACTACCACTGCCCTGGGTTAAGGTTAGAGGTTTAACTAGGGTGTCGGTAGAGTAAGAGCCTTGGGCATAAACTTCGGCGTCAGGGAAAGCGATTAGCATCACGGCCAGGACCTTCTCAAGCGCTGAGTTGATGCGATCGTCCTGGGTTTTGGTAAGAGTTATGGCTTTGAGGTAATCGATCAGTGGCTGTTCGTAGTTATCGAGTTTCATAGGGGTCATCCTTTATGAGTTTCCTTAATGAGTAGCGCAACCGGGCAATCGGTCGCATAAGGGGGTTAAACAGGCGCCGGCCATCTATCGAGAATCGGCGCACAAGCTTGTCGACACCAGGTTTGTCTTCGCCAGTCAGCTGTATATCGGGGCCGCCTGCCTTATTGGGGGCCCAAGCTTTAACCATGAATGGTTGAAGCTCTGCCTTTATAGCTCGCAGGTACCGACGGTAGGCATCGCCTAGCCAAGGGGCTTCCATGTCCAGAAGCGTAACGTAGTGATCGTTTTCCTCCTGGATCTCATGAAATAAGTCACGAAGTGTAGCATCATCCTCACCGGTTGGACGTCGACGCCGCACCCGATAATACATCTCTACTCGCCTCAACGCCGACCTAGAAGCACCAGCCACAATTTCTTTTCGCTTTTGTCGTGTCTTTTGCCAGTTTTGAGCAAAAGCTGCAAGTAATGATGAACCAGCTAGAACCGCTATCGTACTTGTGGCTGTATTCCATCCGCTACTCATGTTTCTCCTTGCGGACACCTTTAAATGGCATGGCATCTGATTTCACATCCATAAAGCGACCTGTATCCAAATTACGCTTTATGTACCGCTCAATCTTAGGATTAAACACTTGCGAACGGTCTTTAACTTCGCCACGCCGTCCCGGGCCTTTTGGTGGATTTTTTGCCATGGCAAACAAATCTCCTGTTTAGGGTTGATACTTTTGGGCGCAGTCGGTATTATCGGAAAGTGCTTGTCATTTTGACAAACAACCGTATCAGCAAGAGGCCCTCGTGGCCTTTTTTGCTGCCTTCAACCAGGCCTGGCCCTTTTTG
>CBJLZK010000254.1:0-1565 GCA_966427515.1 uncultured bacterium
ATTTTTGACAGCACGAACAAACGTACACCCATGATTCCCTCCTCACACAATTGGTGTCTGCCGGAATCATACTGTTCGTTGCCCAGGAATACAATAACGAAATGAGTACGCTTGATGTGCAAAAGCCAACATCACGTTCTCGATTGCCTATCTGTAAAAACTGTGGAAATATGATGCCAAAAAACGAGCGTGAGCCTGCTTTGTGGTGCGAAAAATCACAAAAACGAGCGTCTTAACCAGGCGCTCGTCAGTACTTGGCTAACAGTAACTATTGCTTCTCTGCCAACAACCCCGCCACATACGCCTTCCACTCCTCTTTCCCGCCAACTTTAGGCAGGTTTTTGCGGAGCTTGCCGGCGGTACCGGGTTTGTAGAATTCCTTTAAGGCGCGGGTTAGATCGGCTACGTCGTCTGGTTTGCATAAGATACCGTCGACGCCGTCGCGAACTTGTTCGGCCATCGAACCTACCTTGGTGGCGATTACGGGAATGCCATGGGCATATGCCAGGGTGACGTTTTGAGTGGCGGTGCCAGAGCGGTATGGCAGTACCAATGCGTCGGCTTCGGCAAATAACTCGGGGATCTGCTGGGACGGTACGTAGCCTGGCATTAGCCTGACGCGGTCTTGCAGGCGCAGTTCTGCTAGGAGTTGTTCGTACTTTTCGGTGCCGCCCCAGATCTCGCCGGCGACAGTCAATGTAATGTCGGGCACTTCAGCCAAGGCCCGCAATAAGTTGTCTACGCCCTTATATTTGCGGACCATGCCAAAGAACAGCAGATGCTTTTTGAGCTCGGTGCCGTGCTTGGCTTTGGCGCGGGCTGGTAGGTGCGGTGGCATTTCGGCGACGGTGATCTCGGCTTTCGTCAGTCCTTTGGCGACATCTGCTTGGGCTGGTGTGTGCACCAACACCTTATCTACGCGGCGTAGCACTGCTTGCGTAAGGGGTTTGTCAAAGAACTTACGCTCGTGTGGCAGTACGTTGTGACACAATGCTACTACTTGCCCGTGTTTTTTGCCCATGGCCTGTAACATGGTCAGGTAAGCTGGTGCCTGGATGGAAGTTACGAATACCACGATTACCATGTCGTAGCCGCGCAGGCTGCGGCCGACCTGCATCCAGCCGACGGGGTTCTTCCACGATAGCGGATAGGTGGTATTGCCGAACTTCGACATTTCGGGCTTGTCGTCTGGTACGCGTTGGACACCAGGGTACAAAATAGATGGGTACTGTGATGACCACGAGATGAGTGAGACTTCGTGGCCTGCAGCTTGCAGGTGGTGTGCAAGCTCGGTGGTATGGTGGGCAATGCCACCTTTGTAAGGGTGAGTCGGCCCGATCAAGGCAATTCGCATAGACATGGCGTAGATTATAGCAGCAAAACTGCCCGCCGGCCGTTAGTTCGGCGTGGTTGTGGTGGCGACGCTTGGCGCGTTGTTGGAGGTTGGGCTAATGATATTGTCGAGTGGTGACAGTAGTGATGGTGACGAAGGTGCTTGGTTAGTGGGCGCGTTATTAGCGCTGCCCTGGTTGGTGGTATCTGTGGAAGTGCCAGTAGAACCGGTG
>CBJLZK010000255.1:0-1564 GCA_966427515.1 uncultured bacterium
AACCAAATTGCCATCGCTGCGCGCGGCGGCACAGACCCGACTAGTAACTCAACCTTGGCAATGGTTATCGAAAAGGCCAAGGCTGCCAACATGCCAATGACTAACATTGAGCGTGCTATCCAACGCGTGGCAGACAAGAATGCTGCAGTTTTGCAAGAGGTACTTTACGAAGGGTATGGCCCGGGCGGTACAGCTATTTTGGTAGAGGCAGCAACCGACAATATCAACCGTACATATCCTGAAGTCCGCTTGGCCTTCTCGAAGCATGGCGGTAACATTGCCGAAAAGGGCGCTGTGGCTTTCCAGTTCGACCGCAAGGGTGTTATCCGGGTAAAGGGCAAGGGCGATGAGCTTATGCTCCAGGCGCTCGAGGCGGGTGCCGAAGACGTCCAAGAAGAGGATGACGAGTCGGTAATTTACACCGATCCCAAGGAGCTAGCCCAGGTCCGCGACAACCTCAAAAGCGCTGGCATAGAAGTTACTGATGCCGAACTCACCTACGTGCCAAATAACACCATCGAGATTACCGAAAAAGAAACAGCGGGCAAGATTATGCGCCTGATGGACGCGCTTGATGACATCGACGACGTCTCGGCCACGCATGTTAACTTCGACATTGCCGAAGATTTGCTATAGCCAAGCTGTATACTAGTGACCATGGCTGGAGGGGATAGACACTTGCGCATTTTGGGGATTGACCCGGGCACCGGTATTTTGGGGTTCGGGGTTATTGACGTGCGCGGCCGCAAAATGCAAATGGTAGACGCTGGTGTTATCCGCACGCCCGTCAAAGAAGATGATGCTATCCGGCTAGAGACTATCTTTGACGAGCTAACGGATATTATTGCCAATAACAAGCCAGACGTCATGTCCGTCGAGAAGCTTTTTTTCTCAAGGAATGTTACTACGGCTATGACCGTAGCCCAAGCGCGTGGTGTGGTGCTATTGTGTGCCCGCCAGGCCAATATGCCTATTTTTGAGTACACTCCAATGCAGATCAAAATGTCGACTACTGGGTACGGCAAGGCCGACAAAAAACAGGTGCAAGAGATGGTGCGGGTGCTGCTTAATTTGCAGGAAGTACCTAAGCCAGACGACTGCGCCGACGCCCTGGCTGCAGCTTTAACCCACGCCAGCGCGGCGAATATGGCATAATACAAAGTAATGATTGCGACACTAACTGGCACAGTTGCCGAAAAGATTGCTGATATCGTCGTTGTCGACGTCCGTGGCGTTGGCTATGGCGTGTTGGTTACTACCGAAGATTACGGACTACTTGGCACCGACTCACCAGCTAAGCTGTACATGTACGAGCATATCCGGGAGAACTCTTACGACCTGTACGGTTTTGTTAAGCTAGATACCAAACAATTATTTGAACAGCTTCTGGATGTGAACGGCGTAGGCCCCAAGATGGCCCTTAGTGTACTGAGTATCGGTTCTGCCGCCGAAGTCCGCCAGGCTATTGCCACTGGCGACACCAAGACAATCCAGCGGGCTAATGGTGTGGGCAAGCGCGTTGCTGAGCGTATCGTTGTTGACCTTAAGGATAAGGTTGGACTGG
>CBJLZK010000256.1:0-1559 GCA_966427515.1 uncultured bacterium
CTACTTCAGGTACAAACACTACACAACTAGCTACAACAGCGTTTGTTCAAACAGCCATATCCAATGCCGCATACGTGCTGCCTAAGGCTACAACATCTGCCCTAGGCGGTGTTATTGTTCCGATAAGCAGCGGTCTGACCGTTGATGTATCTGGTAACTTAGGAATTAATGTCGGCGCGGGGCTAACGATTACGTCTAACCAGCTGTCAGCTAACGTGATATCTGTTGCTGGAAGAATTGGTTCCGTAGTGTTAACTGTCTCTGATGTTTCAGGTGCTGCGCCATTAGCATCGCCTACGTTTACTGGTGTCCCGACAGCTCCAACTGCGACTCCAGACACAAACACAACACAGATCGCAACAACAGCATTTGTAACTACTGCTGTTGGTAACGCCGTAACTAGTTTCAACACTAGAACAGGCGCAGTGACTTTAACACTGTCTGACGTAACTAGTGTTGGAGGTGCACCTGTTGCTTCACCCACCTTTACCGGTACCCCTGCTGCACCAACTGCTACTTCAGGTACAAACACTACACAGCTAGCTACTACTGCTTTCGTAGCTACGAGTTTTGCACCTTTAGCTAGCCCAGCACTAACTGGTACACCAACTTCGCCTACCCCAGCCACTGCTGACAACTCTACGAAAATTGCTACCACAGCGTATGTTCAAAACAACTTAGTGAACTACGCACCACTAGCAAGTCCGGCACTAACTGGTACTCCGACAGCACCGACACAACCTGTAGGAACTAATAACACAGATATTGCTACTACTGCTTATGCCTATTCAGGTGATCAGGGATCTGCGTCTGTTGCTCTGTCAAGTTCGAATGTTACTTTAACTGCTGCACAGTACAGCGTGTCTGTTGTTGTTCTAACCGGTACTTTAACTGCCAACATAGTAGTAACTGTTCCTACTACTGGCAGGTGGCTCTTCTACAACACTACCACAGGCGCATTTACCGTAACAGTGTCCAATGGCACAGGTTCTACGGTCACAATTCCGCAACTGACTACAGTGGCAACCAGCGTTGTGTCTAACGCTACTAACGGTGTCGTCCTGGTACAGGTTATTTCAAACCCAGCAAGGACAATAAACACGAGTAGTGGTTCAGTATCAAACACAGATTACTACGTCGGTGTAAACTTTGCTGGGTCAACTTCGATTAGCTTAGCCGCAGGTGTGTCATTCGCCCAGGGTCAGAGAATAGTTATAAAGGACGAATCGGGAGTTGCATCTACAAATAAGATAACCGTAACGGCCAACGGCACAGACAAAATAGACGGGCAATCGAGTTTCACCATAGCCCTGAATTATGGCTCTGTTTCCCTGCTGTGGAATACCAATCACTGGAGTATCATATAAATCATGAGCTATCTATTCAACAACCAGGTTGATTTTGTATCCCGCTCACTAGCCACTTTTTCGCGACTTAGAGTTTCTAGTCCGCTAACGCTGTTTGAGCATAACAACCAGTACGGTACAACACCGCTAAAGTGGGACACCTCTACCTCGGGTACAGGTACTATGTCAGACAGTTTCGTAACTTCGTTAACA
>CBJLZK010000257.1:0-1554 GCA_966427515.1 uncultured bacterium
CAACCGCGGAACCTGTCGATGGTGTTGATCTCGCCCAAGTCCAGTTGTGCGTCGGCATCAGCTAGGTAGGCTTCCACACTATCCGGCGCTGGCTTTTGCCATATGCCCGCAGATGGTGAACCAACGCGGCGCAGCATGTAACGGTAGCTTTGGTACCCGCCACGCATGTCTTCGCGGGTAATGCCAGCCTGTTTTAGATGCCGGTATTGTTCATGGCCAAAACTGGCGTGCGCCAAGCGCGAGGCAGAGCCGCCTACCAAAAATGGCCCAGACAAACTCGGCGAGGTTAAGATTGGGTTTAACAGTTGCATGGCCTCGGCCGCCTGCAGGCCTGCTCGCAGGTTGCTTAAGCGGGTGTGCGGTTGCCAGCCAGCCACGCGGAACATGTCTACGGCAGAAAAGCCAGTAACGTTATCCATATTTTTGACAACTTGCTGTACGTAAGGATGCTGGCTAGCGTCTTCGTGAGTAAGTGCGCGCTGTCCAAATACGCCAAGCGGTGATAGCAGTACGCCCTTGCCTTCTGCTTCGGCTACTACGTTGACTGCCATATCTTCGTAGGCGCGGGCCATGTCTTCGGGGCTGTGGCCGACCCTGGTGCTAGTTTCGGTCATAAACCTGTACAGCTCCAGGTCGAAGCCAAAGCGGTCTGTGTAGTTGCCGTGCTCGTCAACAGTGGCGAATTCGACTTCACCGCCATACGTAGTGGCTTGTACTTCGCAGGCACTAGGGAGGGTAATATGGCCGGCACGACGTGCAAGAATGAGGCCACCCTCAGCCAACTTCTCGCCGTCTGTTACTAATTCTGGTACCGACAAGGAGTACCATTCGCCCCCGGCACTAACCACTCCTCCAGAGTGTGGGTTGACCGGGCTGCCATCGAACATAGCAGCATCATCTGGAAATACTGCTAGTTCCAGCCCTTCGCCTGCTACGGGATTTGCCTTTGCCATATAAGCCTCTCGTTATGTATTAAAAAACCGAGCTCCTGTTGGAGCCCGGTGAGTTTGCTATTATTATTCGTCTAAAATTTTGGCAAGTCTCTATCCGCGCTCCATCGAGCCGAGAATAATGAGACCAAGGACCATCTGCTTAGACATAATGGGACTATTTTATGCTTATGTAGTAAAAGAGTCAATAGTTTGACAGTGTGATATTAATCATCACCTCTGTTGGCAAAGTGCATTGCTTCGCCTAACAACGGATGCACTTCGGAGAGCTTGTCGTGCATAGCCTGTACTAATTCCTGCACCCCTGGACGGTTGTGCGGGCTGGTACGTAGCTCGTGCAGATGGAACGCTTCACGGGCGTTGTAGGTGACTTTCCAGCGAAGCCTGTGCCCTAGCAATGTAGCGTACTGGGCTTCTTCGTGGTGCCCAGCTTCTTGTAGCAAGCTGTATAGCCGTAAACTAAGTTCAAAACATGCTTCGTACTGGTCTAGTAAATCTGCTTCTTCGACAAGCTTGGGGATTTCGTAGCCATAACGCGGCGTCAGGTCTTGCCATTCAAGGGAGTCGACTGAACGGTGCCGCTGCAAATCACGGAACGTGTCGA
>CBJLZK010000258.1:0-1549 GCA_966427515.1 uncultured bacterium
CGAAAACAGTGACTTTGGCGTCGTAAAGAACCCTGTCGATACTACTCGTGTACCTGGTGGTTCCTCGGGTGGCTCCGCGGCTGCTGTGGCGCTGGACTTGACGCCGTTTGCGTTAGGCTCGGACACCGGTGGTTCAATCCGCCAGCCCGCCAGCTTTACTGGTTCTGTTGGATACAAGCCAACCTACGGTACTACCTCGCGTAGTGGTGTGGTGGCTATGGCTAGCAGTACCGACGTCATGGGCCCATTAACCCGCAGCGTCGAAGATGCCGCTTTGGTATATGACGTGTTTGCCGGGCCTGACCCCTTGGACAGTACTACTATCGAACGTGACCCAGCAGGGTATGTCGATAATCTTGACACCAGTTTGCAGGGCAAGAAAGTTGGTGTCGTCAAAGAATACATGGGTGATGGCGTGGACCCAGGCGTAAAAGCCCAGATCCAGGCTGCTGTCGACAAAATGAAGGCCAACGGTGCCGAAATCGTCGAGGTCAGTTTGCCGTCTGTACCACTAGCCCTTGCTGTGTACTACATTGTTGCTCCAGCTGAGCTGAGCAGCAACCTGAGCCGTCACGATGGCCAGCGCTACCAGTTTAGCTATGCTGACGCCAAAGATTTGGACGAGAGCTACACCAAAAGCCGAGGTATCGGCTTTGGTAGCGAAGCCAAGCGCCGCATTATGATTGGTACGTTTGTATTAAGCAGCGGCTATTATGACGCTTATTACCGTAAAGCTCAGATTGTCCGCACCAAGCTAATCAACGAATTCAACGCTGCCTTCGAGCAAGTTGACTTTTTGGTTGGCCCGACCGCCCCTACGACCGCTTTCAAGATTGGCGAAAACGCCAACGACCCACTCAAGATGTACCTGGCCGACATTATGACTGTTGGCGCAAGTTTGACGGGCATTCCTGCCATCGTCATCCCCGCCGGCACCAGCGATGGTTTGCCAGTCGGTTTACAAATTATGGCTAAGCAGCGAGCTGACCGGGCGCTCTTTGGCATTGCTAAAGCAACGGAGGCAATTCTGTAATGAACACATTAGTAACGGGCATTGTAGCTTTAATCGCAGTGCTTGTAATTGTGGTGGGCGTCTTCTTTTATCGCCGGCCACGGTCGCTAAATGTGGTGAAATTCCAAAACAAGTGGCGTGACATGCAAAAACTGCTTGCCAGCAAAGATAACTGGAAGCAAGCAATTGTCCAAGCCGACAAACTGCTCGACGAAGCCCTCAAAAAGAAGCACTTTAAGGGCAAGACTATGGGTGAGCGCCTAACTAAGGCCCAACGCCTACTGACAGACAACGAGAGCGTCTGGTATGGTCACAAACTCCGTAACAAACTCGAAAGTGAACCAGACACCAAGCTCAAAGAAAAAGATGTAAAGGACGCCTTGCTCGGTATCCGGCAGGCGCTCAAAGACCTAGGAGCCTTCCCAGATGGCAAGTAACATGACAACTAGCAAAGATATCCGTGATAAATACACAGCAACCATTGGCATCGAATGCCATGTGCAGCTAAAGAGTGCGACAAAACTGTTTGCAGCCGGT
>CBJLZK010000259.1:0-1542 GCA_966427515.1 uncultured bacterium
CCTACCCTACACCCCGACCGACCTACCCTACACCCCGACCGACCTACCCTACACCCCGACCGACCTACCCTACACCTCCCGGTACCCAACTTCCGCCTCCCCGAGCCGCCTACTCTATACCTCTCTGAGCTATAAAATCTATACTCTAGCTTTATATATATATATATTCTACGTGCTAAGCTAGCTTACTTTATCTCTTACTATTATAGTTATAAGATCCAGATAATAACTAATAGTTATTTAGAAACTTAAATCTTAGTATATAATTTAGAGTATACCTAGGATACTAGATCTCTCTAGAATATTATATATCTAATACGATAGCCTTCTCTTTACCTTCTTAAGAGATTTCAAATGCTAGCTTTATAGAATTAAGTTTAAAAACTACTTACTTCTCTACTTTATACAGAGAGAGTTTATCCTAGCATATAAATTCTCTACAGAGATAATATAGCTTACTTAATAGACTAACTACTTATAAAGATATATTAGAAATAGTGTATAATAAACTACTACCTAGAGATTAAACGAAGAAAGGCTAGGAATATATCCAGTACTATAAAGATCACTATCTAGTTCCCTCCCTCTAAATACTCTCTAAGCTCCCACCTAATCTTACCCTATGCCTACCCTACACCAAGCCTTGGACCCACCCGTGGATACTAGGGAGCCCCCCTTAGATATATACCACATAGCGTGCAGAGCCCCGCACAGCCCGGCGGGCTCTAGGGTAAAAAAGCTACTCCCAACCGACCCACCCTACACCTCCCCGCAACCAACTCCCGCCTCACCGAGCCGCCTACCCTACACCTCCCAGCACCCAACTTCCACCTCCCCGAGCCGCCTACACCCCAACCGACCTACCCTACACCCCAACTCACCTACCCTACACCTCCCAGTACCCAACTTCCACCTCCCCGAGCCGCCTACCCTACACCCCGACCGACCTACCCTACACCCCAACTCACCTACACCTCGGCACCCGACTTTCTCCCATCTCCCCGCCTCCCAGACCACCTACCCTACACCTCAGCCCGCACACGCAGTACCGCGCCAACACCTCCCCCCAACTCTCTCCCCCCAACTCTCCCCCGTAAGGCCCACCGGGCATCGCTGCCGGCGGGCGCTCGCTGGGAAATCTAGGCGAAGAAGGGCTTACCCTCAGCAGATCGTAACAACAAGGCTACTCTACTGCTTACAGGACCCTTTCGCACAGCTAAGTCGTCTGCAAAGGATTTGACCCCGCTCGTGTTGAAATTGCAATACGCGGAGGACCCGCCGGGCGACTTCCAGCCCGGCGGGAGTGACCGCCCAGTGAGATGCGAGGCCGAAGCCTATTCGTATCCGTCTACAACGTGCGGGAGGCGTCGCCGCGTTCCGGCATGGATTCTGACTTAGAGGCGTTCAGCCATTATCCAGCAGATGGTAGCGTCGCGGCACTGCCCGGTCGGACAACCGCAAAAACCAATTATCTGAATCAGCGGTTCCTCTCGTACTAAGCTGAATTACCATTGCGATGAGCTCATCAGTAGGGTAAAACTA
>CBJLZK010000260.1:0-1535 GCA_966427515.1 uncultured bacterium
TATGGCATACTGCTGCCCTATGACGGTGTACGCCCCTACCGTTTAGAGATGGGCTATAAATTGCCTGACCAGCCTTTTGCCAATCTGTACACCTATTGGGACTCAGACATTGCCAAAACGTTGCCTAGCAGTGGCCTAGTGGTAAACCTGTCGGCAGTGGAATACACCAAGACAGTTATGCCGTATATCGATAATGCCCGTGTTGTGTCACCACGCTTTCTGACGCTAAACGCCAAAACCGGCAAGCCAGCCCAAGTGATCGTGCACACCAAAATCGCCCGCGGCGCGTTTGCCCGCTGGCTAATAATCAGTCGCATTACATCACGTGAACAGATGACGAAGTTTAGCGACCTCAACTATAGGTATGACGCCGCACTA
Organism: uncultured bacterium; assembly: GCA_966427515.1. Classification (GTDB taxonomy): domain Bacteria; phylum Patescibacteriota; class Saccharimonadia; order Saccharimonadales; family UBA4665; genus JARIHD01. The sequence goes on from CBJLZK010000260.1 coordinate 379, forward strand.
AGTACGCCATCCGAACCTACGTTCGTATGTGAGACATTTGGCGGCATTGGGCTTAGCATGCGCCTAGAGAAAGTGTAACTTTCTAAAAGTTTACTTTCCTGCTAAAAGGCTAAGGTACTGTAATCGGGATTGCTGGTCCATGCGGCTGTAAATGATCCGAACGGTCAAGGCATGTCGCAGTGACCTGGTTAGCGGCCGGGCCACTTTGCAAATGTATTTGTAGACTATAGTCCGGAATAGTGCCGTCATGATCTGGGTTGCCAAAATTGGTGACCAACTGGTTGGCCTCTACGGAGTCACGGCCGGCGACAAATTGGTTATTTGGGTTTTCGGCTACGCCAACACCAAGGCCGGAACCTCCGTATATGACGTTAGCACCCCATGCTTCTCCTCGTGGGCCGGTGATGATAGCTTGGTTGGGCCCGCCTTTTTTGTTATTGCAGGCCAGCGTTACTTTTGTAAGATGGTGACCGATGTTCCAACTTGGACTACTCAAAGCACCACCCTGCCAACTGCCGTCCTTCAGGCTGCCGCAGCCGGTGAGTAGGCTATATGCCAGGAGTACGCCTCCTACGGATTTAGCCACCCCGCCATAATTTCTTACATTACCTTGTAACTGTTCACCTCTGTTTCTGATCATGCAGCCAGTATAGCATTACCCCTACCTGCATATACAATAAATAAGGGCCAGTTGTTGGCCCTTATTTATATCTTTTGAGTACGTTAGATCTTAGCGGCGGCGGCGCTTGCTGGCTACGTAATGAGCTGCAGTACCGAATACACTTGTCCCGGCAAAGAGACCCATAATGTCACCAGGACCAGTGTTTGGAAGTGTGGTAGCGGTAACTACTGTAGGAGGAATAGGGGTTGGGCTGCACTGGCTAGACCCAACAGGATATGTTTGCCCGTTAGGAGCAGTACAGGTTGGAGGTGGTGTCGTACACTGGGGCTGGTTGCTGTTTTCGACACAAGTTGGTGGCGAAACGTGTAGGTTGGTAACGCAAGAACCGGTGCTCGAGATAGTTTGGCCAAAGTTGTCGGTGCCGTAAACGGTTACCTTAATATTTTCGTAAGTGCCTGGAGCATAGGTGTGTGAGGTGCTGGCTGCGAGGCTACCGGTCGTAACTACTTCCGTCCCTTGACTCTTGCTATTTTGG
>CBJLZK010000261.1:0-1514 GCA_966427515.1 uncultured bacterium
GTCTCTGCGCTGTGCGGCGGCTTAAGCATCTCTGTAGTGTATCCAGCTTTCTCGAACCGGTTATTGATCTGGCGGAAGTACTTGTCGCGGCGGGTTTCGGAAGTGAACTGCTTGATATCTACTACTGCTTCTTCGCCGATCTTTTGCAGGCCAAACCCATGCTTCTTGAACATGCCATTGTTGGCGGGCAAGGTATGTACGAGTGCAGGCGTCCAGTCGTTAGTGCGGCAAAATTCGTCAAAAGCATCGAGCAAGGCGTCAAAGTGTTTTTCGTTGCCAAAGGGGTCGCCAACTACCAACGCTATGCCACTCTTTACGCCGTATGCCAGGCCGGCTGTATGGTCTTCGGCAAAGAAGTAAAACTTGTCATGAGGCCATAATTTAAAAAAGTCTTCGCTGTTACCGCCGTAGTGCTTAAGCAAGCGCCTGGTCAGCTCACGGTCGTGATCGTGGTTTGTAAACCGCGCTTTTAGGGGCTGGAAGAACGAGATCAAGCCATACGCCGCGGCAAGCGTACTAACCGTAGATAACGAGTCTAAAAAGACTTTGGCGCGCCTGGTATGCGGCACCAATGTGTCAGTGGTCAGCCCCAGCTGGTCGACAGTAAAGTGCACTGCTTGCGGTAGGCCAATTTCGCGGTGGAAGTCAGTTTTGTCCATCAACATCATGCCGCCAACACCGTAGGCCAGCATGACTGCGAACAACAACAAAATAAACCTGAGCGAAAATGAAAAACTCCTCAGGTCGCTTTTGACATTAAATTCGTTGGCATAGTACACCAGTCCGATCAACAAAAAGGCAGGCACTACAATTGACCTGAGCAGATATATTTCTTCGAACACAAACGAAGCATGCATAGTCTGGGCAATCATCCGGGCTAAGCCAACTATCAGGATAAAGGAATAAATTGCAATGGCAGCCACCCAGGCTGTCTGTTTGCGGCGGCGCAGGTATAGACTGACATACAACAGGGTCAAGCCAAAAGCCAAAGCAATATTGAGCGTAAGGTGCGTTCCAGGCTTAATGTGCAACAGCAAAGTATGGCCGTGCCTAACCACCATTTCTTCGGCGAAAACACTGGCAACAATAAACAAGCCATGCAGGGCTACGCCATACGTCAAAATTTGCAGAGGTAGAGTGTGTCGCGTTACCTTGAAGTTCATGAATCTGTGTTGTTACTTATTCATTAGTATACCGCGTTAGCTTTACAAAACCGACAATTTTGCGCGATAATCAGGGGTAGCTAAATTTAGATTGGGAGATATATGACAGACGACAAGTCACAACAAGCTGATGGGTATTACGGCGATGATGACGTCGAAGACGAAGAGCTTGACCTGAGCTTTTTGGACGAAGACGAATCAGAAAAAGACAAGTAAGCGAGTCTTTTTGCCGTGCGCATCGGTATTGTTGTACCCCATATCTTTATGCATAGGGATATCCTCCCTAAGGTTATTTTTTCGCCTGCGCCTTTGGCATTAGATTTGGCGGAAGGGTTGCAAGAGGCCGGTGCC
>CBJLZK010000262.1:0-1503 GCA_966427515.1 uncultured bacterium
TAGGCCCCAACAACCCAACATATGGCGACCTGGTCTTCCGTTGGCGCCTGGAGCACAACTACCAGAACACTTCGGATACACTTGACGGCATTGCCAACCCCACAGCCAGCGCCAGCAATCTTGCCAGCCTGGGCAATATCCCAAGCGGTACAGCCCAGCAACTAGCCCAACAAATCCTACAGAGTGGCAACATCTCATTCCAAAGCAAGGATGAAGAAAATGCCATGACGTATATATCCCAGACTGGCCATGCGAGCCAATGTGGCGCGCCAAATATTTCGCCAAAACTACTAGGCGTCATTCTGGCTGCGTCACAAAAGTATAAGATTGTAGTTGGCGTACTGACAGACGGTCACCATTGTGGTGACGGCCTGCACGACAAGGGCGTGGCTGCCGACATCAACGGCGTGAACCCAATAAACGGTGGGGCGGGCGGCACAGGCCGTGTGATTACATCAGCTGACCTGCAAAGCAACGCACTTGTTTCGCAGTTTTATGGTGACGTTGGTAACTTGTTAGGCGAAGTAGGAAATGGTGGTATGGGCCAGATCCAATGTTTTGGGACGCCACCGCCAAAGAACAGTAAAGTCCAATACTTTAACGACACTTGTGATCACCTTCATATCGACGTAGGACATTAAACGACATGGCCAAAAAGCGACAAACCCTCGACATCCTCCGGCGCGTTTTTATCATCGCGTGCTGCTTAGTAACCATGTACGTTATGCCTGTCCGTGCCATTACCCAAGACGACATAAATTCGATGTTGCAGGGAACTGAATGGTATGACCCCACCAGCGGCTGCATGGGTTCGAGCGGATCAGCCAGTTCTAACGCCACCAACCAGAACCGCGACAAGAACATTGCCCAGGCCTTTGCTTACTTTGTGGGACAAGGACTTACACCACAGGCCGCTGCCGGTATTTTGGGTAACTTTGACAAAGAGTCCGGCGTGGACCCAACCTCTCAAGAAGACGGCAGTAAAGACCCGAATCCAAAGGATGGTGTTGGTTTTGGTATTGCACAGTGGACGTTCACGTCTCGGCAACAGCCCCTAGTTGACTTGGCCAAGAAAAATAACAAAGCTCCAACGGATTTTGGCATACAGCTAGAGTACGTTATGCAAGAACTGCACGGTGGATTCAAGGACGCATTCAACGCCATCCAGGCAGCACCAGATGCTAGCCAGGCCGCCTTCCAGTTCCACAAGATTTATGAAGTATCTGCCGACCCACCATCAAAAATCCAGGGACGTATGGACGACGCTTCGGCCATTTACCAGCGCTACAAGAACACCTCGCCGGCCAGCAGTGTCGCTGACGGTGGTAGCGGCGCACCAACCCCAGACTGTAGTACTGGCTCTATAGCAGGTACAGTTGGCAACTGCACAAACAATGGTGATATGACCGGTATCGCAGCTATCTTGTCTTGCGCCCAGGAATTCGACCCATACGGTTACGTTTGGGGCGGTGGCCACGAGGATCCAGAAACATACATGAAGAC